>CAMJFC010000094.1 GCA_946404865.1 uncultured Prevotellaceae bacterium | reverse complement strand
CTCTATGTGCCGGAAGGCAGCGTGAGTGCCTACCAGAACCATGCCGTATGGGGACAGTTCAATATCATTGCTATTCCTACTGTAACTTCCACCATCGACGGCATTACTTACCAGTTCAAAACGGACGGCACCGCCACGGTCATCGAAGGCGCAGCCACACTGCGTAACGCCAATATTCCCGAGACAGTCCCCTACGAAGACGAGGAATACACCGTGACAGTAATAGGCAGTAATGCGTTCGCCAACTCTTCAAATCTCAAAACCGTTATACTGCCTGCGACACTGACAGATATCAGACCGGGGGCATTCTACGGCACGACCTTGAACTATGTGATCTGCCAAGCGCAGACACCGCCTTCATTGCCTACCAGAAATCTGGCACTGAGCCCCGCTTTCGGCAATATCAGTAATACCCCTCTCTATGTGCCCGAAGGGCGTGTGGCTGCTTATAATGCAGCAACCGGGTGGAAGGAGTTTGCTAAGATTTTTGAGATTCAAACCACCATCAATAACATTCAATATGCGCTGGTACCAGGTAAGCGAGAAGTGGTGGTCGTCGGTTCAACCGGCAACCTCACAAACCTTATCATTCCCGGCACGGTTACTTACATGGGCGTCTCTTTCGATGTGACAAGCATCGGCCCGTCAGCATTCCTCAACAAAACAAACCTCCGACAAGTGGCCATCGGCGAAGGCGTGAAGACCATCGGCGAGACAGCATTCCGCGGTTGTACGAGAATAACAGGGATGACCCTCCCCTCAACTCTGGAAGAGATTGGAACAGGAGCACTCTACGGATTAACCAACCTCACCACGCTCTACTGTAATGCCACAACTCCGCCGACAGTCAGTAGAGCGACCTTCAACACTGCCACATACACTAATTGCACGCTCTATGTGCCCTATGGCAGCGTGTCAACATATAAGGCCAAGAGTTACTGGAAGAGTTTCAACATCGCTGGCGTCGGCACGGTCGATGACTTAAGGTATAAGTTTATTGAAGACGGCGAGACGCTGACAGCTGAGGTCATCGAAGGCGACTACTCGTCACTGACCAGCGTCACCATCCCGTCGTGGGTGCTCTTGGACAACAAAGTTTATGTCGTGAAGGGCATCGGTGATAACGCGTTTAATGGATACACCGGCCTGACGACAGTGAACATCGGGGGAACCGTGACGCGCATCGGCGCTTCTGCGTTCAGTGGATGCACCGGCCTGAGAGGCCTGACTATCCCCGAGAGCGTGACGACCATTGGCAACTCCGCCTTCAGAGGATGCACCGGACTGACGACCTTGTTCATAGAAAGTGGCTTGATTGACGGTGAAGGCTTGGAAAGCATCGAGGCTTCTGCCTTCAGAGATTGTTCCAGTTTGACGAGCGTGACCATACCATCCACGGTGACCAGCATCGGCAGTTATGCTTTCCAAGGCTGCACCTCTCTGACCAGTGTAACCTGTGATTTAGAGACACCGTTGGATATAGCGGATAATGTCTTCGTCGATTCCTATGACAACGCCACCCTTTATGTGGACGCCAGCAGCTTAGAGGCATACCGTAACCACGAGGTGTGGGGGCGGTTCTCCAATATTACTTTTTCCACCGCTACCATCGACGGCATCAAATACAGCTTCAACCATACCACAGGCGAAGCCACAGTCATCATGAGCGATTATTCGGGAGACATCAACATCCCCGAAACGGTCACCTGCAACGGCATGACCTACCAAGTGATTAGAATCGGTGATTATGCTTTCCACGAGCAACCCATCACGAGTGTCACCCTGCCTTCAACAGTGAAGGCAATCGGCTCGTCTGCGTTCTCTGGCTGCAGAGACATGACGAGCGTGACCATTCCCGAGGGGGTCAAGTCTATCGGTTCTCGTGCGTTCGCTTTCTGCACCGCTCTGACGAGCATCACCATCCCATCGAGCGTGGAGCACATCAGAACAGAAACATTTATAGGTTGTCAGGGACTGACGAACATCACTATCCCATCGAGCGTGGGGAACATCGGGTCAGGCGCATTCATAGACTGTCAGGGACTGAAGAGCGTGACCTTCCTCGATGGTGATTACGTTGTCATCAACGAAAGTGCGTTCAAACGCTGCACAAGCCTGACGACCGTATCCCTCCCCTCAAGCATGGTCTATCTCGGCATGTCGGCATTCGCTGAATGCACCAACCTGAACACCGTGTATTGCGATGCTCCGACACCGCTGAACATCACTTCCGACGTCTTCTCATCCTATGACACCGCCACGCTCTTTGTACCCGCTGGCAGCATAGAGGCATACGAGGACCATGAGGTGTGGGGACTGTTCAACACGGTATGGGATAAAGATGCGGAACTCTACTCTGGCGACGTGAACGGCGACAAGCGGATCAATGTGGGCGACTTCATCGCCACAGGCTCCTTCATCCTTGGCCGCATCCCCTCGCCGTTCATCTTCAAAGACGGCGACATCAACGAAGACGGTAACATCAATGTGGGCGACTTCATTGCCATCGGCAGCATCATCCTCCACAGCACGTCAACCAATGCCAACAGCGGCGCGATGTCGGCACCCCGCCGTGCCGGCGAGGTCGCAACGGTTGACCTGAACCCGTTGGACAACGCCCTCTACATCGCTCCTGTGACTGCCGTTCCCGGCACGCAGGCCGTGCTCTCTCTGCGCATGAAGAACACTGAACCCACCACAGGCTTCGAACTCAACCTGCGCCTGCCCGAGGGCGTCACCGTGGCCACTGGCAGCGACAATATGCCTATGGCTGAGTTGAGCGAGGAGCGCACCTCGAAGAGCAGGACTAACTTCTTCGCCACGTCGCTCCAGGCTGACGGCACCCTGAAGGTGCTCTGCGGCACGAACGCAGGCAGTCAGACTGAAGGCCTCTACGCCTTCAGCGGCAACGACGGCGAGGTGGCACGCATCACGGTCAACATCCCCGACGACTACGTTGGTGGCGAGTATGCGGTGAGCGTCCTCAACGGTGCACTGGCTGATGTCAACGCCTCCACGACTGAGCTGGCTCCGGAATTGACCATCCTCAATTCGTCAATGACAATCCAGCAGTCGCTGACCGGCATCAACGTCCCCGTCTCCATCGACGGTGCCCCGTCAGGTGATTACTACACTCTCGACGGCCTGAAGCTCGAGGGCAAACCCACCAAGAAGGGCATCTACATCCTCAACGGCAAGAAGGTGCTTGTCAAGTAAAGGCCTCAGCCGAAGGGAAATCAATAAAGCCTACTGTCAACCAGTAGGCTTTATTGTTTACTATCCTCAGTATGATCAAACTAATACATGGAGAGCCAGACATCCTTATTCCTTCGGCCGTTAGGCCGATCAATTCCTTGATTCCTATATTCCTTAGAATCCACACCCTATCGGCCGTTAGGCCGAATAATTCGTAAAAAATCCTCGGCCGTTAGGCCGACTAATTCGTTTAATAGGCGTAATTCGTAGTCGTATATAAATCGGCCGTTAGGCCGACTAATCCTTCAAATTCTATTGTCTAAACTCCTACACTCCCCCTCTTCTCCAAATCCTTAATCTTTCGTTTCAATTCGCGTGAGTCCGGGTTCAGGGTCAGCGCCTTCTTATAATTCGCAATCGCCGCATCCACGAAATGTTCGCGTTCGCAGTCACGACCCATCAGCACATATTCCGCCGACAACTGAAGCAGGAACTGTTCGCGTTTCTTACTCTCCGCAATCAACTCCTCCTTCTCCTGCCGCAACCGGTTGATGATATTCAACTTCTTGCGGATATAGCGCTTCACCACAGGGTTCTCGATGTCGTAGCGGTGGTGGATGGCAAGGAAAAACTGGTCGAGAAACGTCTGCATATCGCCCGCGTCAAAGGCACGGATAGCCATGCGGTACTCACGGTCGGCCTGAGACTCCGACAACGCTTGTTGGTAAATCTGTTGGTTGTTGTAGTTACTGGCAAAACGCAACACTTCGTTCCTGACGAAGATATCACTGCGACGGATGGGCGACTTCAGACTGATGCCATCCAACGAAGTACAGCGCGACAGCGCCACGTATGTCTGTCCGCCGGCAAAGACACCGCCGCTGAAGTCGATGTTCACCTGACGGAACGTCAGTCCCTGGCTCTTGTGCACTGTGATGGCCCACGCCAAGCGGATGGGAAACTGGGTGAACGTGCCAATCTCTTCTTCCTCAATCTTCTCCTCTTGTTCGTTGAACGTATAGCGCATATTGCTCCAACGCGCTGGTTCCACATCGTGTTCCTCACCCTCCTCGGTCACGATGTGGAGCACGGTGGCACCCTCCTCATTCTCACCCAGGCCCGTGATGACACCTAACGTGCCGTTCACCCATCGGTGGTCCATGTCGTTTTTCACAAAGATGACCTGTGCACCGGGTTTCACATCCAACTCTATCGATGTGGGGAGGTTCTGAGTGGGGAAGTCGCCCGTAATCTCGCCCGTCAGACGGACAGGGTCGCCAGGCAGTTCCTGCAAACGCCCTTCGTTGATGAAATCCACGGTGTCGCGACGGGCCGACAGGGTGATGGTCAGACGGTTGTCTGACAGGGGCAGTACAGCACCCACACGACGGTTTAAGGCCTGCAGCTCCTGGTCGCTCACACGGTTGGTGCGGATGTCGTCTAAGATGCGGATGAATGAGGCGTCGTTTTGACGATACACTTTCTTCAGTTCGATGCTGACCAACTGAAAACTGCGGAAGATGATGGCATCGAAGAAATAGGCGGAGGGGTAAAAGGGATGGAGCAACTGACGGTCCTCCTCGCGTAGCACGGGCTCCAACTGATAGATGTCGCCCACCAAGAGCAACTGCTTGCCGCCGAAGGGTTCGCGCATGTTACGCGAATAGATGCGAAGCACCTTGTCCACGAAGTCGATGATGTCGGCACGCACCATGCTGATCTCATCGATGATAATCAGTTCCAGCTCACGGATAATCTTCCGTTTCTCACTGTTGTATTTCAGCGTCTCCTTGATGTGGCGGGCGCTGTACTTCACATCGTTGGGCAACAAAGGGTGAAACGGTATCTTGAAAAAACTGTGAAGCGTCACACCGCCGGCATTGATGGCGGCAATGCCCGTAGGAGCTAACACCACATGCTTCTTCTTCGTGGTCTGGCAGATATAACGCAGAAAGGTCGATTTGCCACTGCCTGCCTTGCCCGTCAGAAAGAGTGAGCGGTTGGTGTGCAATATCAAGTCAAGTGCGAGTTGCAACTCGTTGTTGTTTAAATCTATATGCTCGATGGGGTTGCTCATGCAGACAGTTAAAAGTCGAAATGGATTTCTTCTTCCGGACGGGTGTAGGCCGGGTCGGTGTTATAATGGTCGTATTCGTCAACGGGTTCATCGTCGTCAACGGGTGGCTGTGGGGGAGGGATGGGGTTGCCATACTCATCCACGACAGGATCGCCGTAGTAACCGCCCATGTCATCGTCAAAATAATAGTCAAACGTATCTACGGGCATCTCGATATGGGGGGCATAATGCTGAGAACAGTCATAGTCGCTCACATTCACGTTCTCACCGTTGGGGATGACAAAACGGCAACGGTATTTGGCATATTTCTTGTCGTTGAGCACGGATTGAAGGAAACGGCCGCAGATGGGGAGCGCGGTGCGGGCCCCCTGACCTAAAGCGCCCGTGCGGAAATGGATACTGCGATACTCGCCGCCAACCCAAGCGCCAAACACCAAACGGGGAGTCACGCCGATGAACCAACCGTCGGAGTTGTTGTTCGTCGTGCCTGTCTTGCCGCCGATGTCGGTGTCTAAATAGCTGCCCACGTAGTTGTTCATTGAACGTGAGGTGCCCGAACGGACACCGCCCATCAACATCTGTTGCATCATATAGGCGGTCTTGAAGGACAGCGCACGAGGCGATTCGCGGTCGTTTTCGTAGTTGTATATCTCATTGCCGTCGCGGTCGAGGATACGGGTCACCAATACGGGCTTCGGACGCTTGCCGCCATTGGCGATGGTGCTGTAGGCGTTGACTAGCTCATAGAGCGTCACATCACTCGCACCTAAGGCGGTGGAGGGGTGGTCCGACAGTTCCGACTTGACACCCATGTCGTGGGCGGTGCGGATGATATGGCGGAGTCCCACCTCTACGCTCAGACGTACGGCCACGGAGTTGAGACTCTTGGCGAAGGCCATCATCAGGGTGATGGAGTCGCCGGAGAAGGTGCCGCTCGAATTGGTGGGCTTCCATTCCACCACCTCATTGTTGCGGTAATAGACAGGCACCGTCACCGGCTCGTCGCGACGTTTGTCGCAGGGGATGATGCCCTGGTTCATCGCTTCGGTATAGACGAAAACCTTAAACGTGGAACCTGGTTGGCGGTGGGCGGTCACCTTGTCGTATTTCCAGGTGTCGAAATCCACGTCGCCCACCCACGCTTTCACTTCGCCGGTCTGAGGCTCCATGGCCATAAATCCGCAGTGCATCATCTTCACCATATAGCGGATGGAGTCCATGGTGCTGATGTTACGCTCTATCGGACCGTTATAGCTGAACAGCTTCACTTTGTGGGGCTTGTTCAGGTAGTATTTGATGGAGTCGCTGCCAGCACCGAAACGCTCTTCCAAGGCGGCATAAACAGGCAGGCTTTCTGCGATTTTCTCAATGAAACGGGGGATAACCTTGCCGTTCTCATCACGCCAGGGGTCGCCCTGACCCGCCCAGTGCTCGTCAAAGGTCTTCTGGATGGTGCGCATCTGCTGCTGGACGGCTTGCTCGGCATACGATTGCATCTTCGTGTCAAGCGTGGTGTAAATCTTCAAACCGCTGTTGTAGAGGTCATACCCGTTGTCGCGGCACCAGGCGGACAGGTAGTTGCCCACAGCACCACGGAAATAGGCGGCCTTGCCGTCATACACGCTCTGGGGCTTGTAATTCAATCCCAAAGGCAGGGCGCAAAGCGAGTCGCACTCGGCACGGCTCAGGTCGCCGTGCTCCACCATGTTGTTCAGCACCACATTGCGACGCTGCAGACAGTTGTCGGGGTGGGTCACAGGATTGTAATACGTGATGCCTTTCAACATGCCGACAAGCATGGCGGCCTGCTCGGTGGTCAGCTCTTTGGGGGTGATGTCAAAATAGGTCTTGCAGGCGGTCTTGATGCCGTAGGCGTTGGAACTGAAATCAACGGTGTTGGCATACATCGTCAGAATCTCTTGCTTGTTATACACCAGTTCTAATTTCGTGCCGATAATCCATTCCTTGCACTTGATAATCAGCAACCGCATGCCGGGTATCTTGCCCAATAATCCCGTGGAATACTGCGAGCGCACATGAAACATGTTCTTGGCCAACTGCTGGGTCAGTGTCGAGGCGCCGCGGGCATGACTGAAAACAGCATCTTTGGCGGCACCAAGAAGACCGAAGAAATCGACTCCGTTGTGACGGAAATAACGCTCGTCCTCGGTGTCTATCAGCGCTTTCCAAAACACCGGACTGACATCTTCGTATTTGACGGGACTGCGGTTCTCGTTGTAAAACTTTCCAATGAGCTCTTCATCAGCACTGTAAATCTCGGATGCCACATTGCTCGGAGGGTTCATAATCGTGTAGAACCCCGGGGAACCGCCAAACAAACCTAAAAAGTTGATATCGACCAACCCTAAAAAGATGATGCCGAAAAAGATAAATGAGCAAAAGGCGATGGCTATCTTCACATACCAACGCCTGCCGCGATAAAGTCGCGGATACCATGTCAAAAAAACACAGATTTTATGCCATATCCATTTCAGCAGTCTCATGGCTCTGGATTTGAGTGTCTATATGGTGCAGTATCGTTTCGTAGTCATCGGGGTGGAACCATCGTATCCGGCTGTCGCGCTTCAACCACGTCAGTTGCTTGCGGCAGTAACGGCGGGTGTTGCCTTTCATCCGTTCAATCGCTTCTTCCAAGGTATAAGTGCCATCGAGATAAAGGAACATTTCTTTATAACCTACGGTGTTGAGGGCGTTGTGCTCGCGATAGGGGAGCAAGCGACGGGCTTCTTCCACAAGTCCCGCGGCAATCATGTCATCCACACGGCGGTTGATGCGGGCATACAGCTCTTCGCGCTCACGGGTAAGCCCGATCTTGATGATGTGAAAAGGACGGCTCTTAGGCTGGCGTGTGCGGAAATGACTGTAGGGAAGACCGGTCATGTAGCAAATCTCTAACGCATGCACCACACGACGGGTGTTTTTGCGGTCAACAATCTGATAATACGAGGGGTCAAGAAGACGGAGCTCCTCGCACAAACGGTCAAGACCTTCTTGGGCTAACTTCTCTTTGAGCAGGGCACGGGTGTCATCATCGATGGTGGGGATGTCGTCGATACCGTCGCAGACGGCATCGATATACATCATGCTGCCGCCCGAAAGGATGGACAACGGAAAGGCACGCAACTCATGCGACAACAGATGAAGCACATCTTCTTCGTAACGTGAAGCACTATAGTACGATTCCACGTCCAACGTGCCGACAAAATGATGAGGCACTTGCGAACGCTGCTCCAAAGTGGGGGCGGCTGTGCCTATCTCCATGCCACGGTATAACTGGCGGGAGTCGGCGTTGAGGATGTGTGCCCCATAATGGGTGGCCAGACGAATGCACGTCTCCGTCTTGCCCACACCCGTCGGACCGGTGACAACAACCAGCGTCTGCATGAAGCGTTATCGGATAATGCCGCGTTTCGAATTTTCCACAAAGGTGGTGATATAACGCAGCTCGGGCGTGTCGGGAAGGGTACGGCGTATCTCTTCGATGCCCTCTGCCATCAACCCTTTAGAGTACAGGATGCGGTAGGCTTCATGAATCAATTGTATCAGTTCGTTGCTGAAACCATGACGGCGAAGACCGATGATGTTGACGCCCGCAAAACGGATGGGCTCCTTGCCTGCCATGATGTAGGGGGGGATGTCCTGACTGGTGCGACTGCCGCCCTGGAACATGCCATAACCGCCAATATGACAAAACTGGTGTATCAGACAGGTGGCACTGATGATGGCATGGTCATCGACAACCACCTCGCCGGCAAACTTGGTCGAATTGCCGATAATCAGATGGTTGCCAAGCACACAGTCGTGGGCCACATGCATGTTCTCCATCAGCAGACAGTGACTGCCCACAATGGTCTGCCCTTTCGAGGCGGTGCCGCGAGAGATGGTCACATTCTCACGGATGCTGTTGTGGTCGCCAATCACACAAGTGGTCACCTCACCCTTGAACTTCAAATCCTGGGGCTTAGTCGAGATGCTGGCGCCGGCAAAGAACTCATTGTCGTTGCCGATGCGGGCACCCACATGGATGGTCACACTGTTTTGCAACACATTGTTGTCGCCGATGACAGTGTCCTTGTCAATATAGCAAAACGGGCCGATGACATTGTTGTCGCCCAGTTGTGCTTCAGGGTGTACGTATGCTAAGGGACTGATGCTATTCATGATAAAAATCGTTTTATTTGTTCTTGACTATCTGGGCGGTGAAGGTGGCTTCGGCTACAACATGGTCGCCGACAAACATATAACCTTTCATCGAACTCACACCGTGACGGACGGGTTGCAACAACTCCACACGGAAGAGGAGGGTGTCGCCGGGCACTACCTTCTGACGGAACTTCACATC
>CAMJFC010000093.1 GCA_946404865.1 uncultured Prevotellaceae bacterium | reverse complement strand
TGAAGACGAATGCCTTCTACGACACCGACTTGGTGTGTGTGGATGATATCCGGGTTTCGTACATGGGCATGTCGCCCATCTTCTTCTATGAAGACGAGGAGGATCTTAATTATTTGAGCCATGCCCCTGAATACAGAAGCCGGTTCGAAGCCAATGAGTATAAACCTGCCGCCTATAACGGGCACTATGGCGGTGCTGCCAACCTGTTGCGCAAAATGACCAAAAACGAGTGGAACACGTTCTCGTTCCCTGTTTCGCTCACTGGTGAACAAATCCGCTCCGCTTTTGGCGACACGAGCGAATTGCTGAAGTTCCACAGCATTGGGTTGTTGTCGAACAGCGACCGTATCATCGACTTCGCAACCGTTGACCTTCTCACTACTGAGAACGTAGTCACGCCTGGCAATATCTATTTGCTGAAACCATCGAAAGACCCCTCGTTCGGTGTGACGCCACGTGGCGAGATGGAATTTTATTACGATTTAGGTCGTATGTACTTCTCTACTGAAATGACCGACAACACCGACCCCGACTACGCTTTCCCGGTCATCGACCTGAGTAATTGGAACGGTTCTCAAAGCGTCGGCTCTTATCAAGGGCGTAACGATGCCACAGCCTACGTCACCTACACCCAAACACCGGAATTCAGTTCATTCCGTGTCGATCGAGACGGAGCCTATACCGGAGTGGCAGCACCTGAACATAGTTATGCGCCCAAAGGCTCCTACGTGATGAGTGGCGGAAAGATGTATGAGTTGGCCAAGGACACGCGCATCAAAGGTTTCCGTGGATGGATAACCACGGCGCACAGCATCTTCCAAAACGGAACGGACATGTCAAGTGGAGCCAGCATAGCCATTAACGGTCTGATTGACGGTACCGACGGTATCGAATCGATATCCCTCATGCCGGTCAATCCTGCTTCCATCACAGGTGTGTACGACCTTTCCGGACGGCGACTTGATATCTCTGTAGAGGAATTACCGAAGGGATTATATATTGTAGACGGAAAAAAATTACTGAAGAAGTAAAGACTAAACAAGACAATGAAGAAAAAAGAATATCAAACACCCTTCGTGGAGGTCATCAGCGTTACCCTGTATGGTCCCGTCCAAGCCAGTCCCACTCCGGGATGGGCTCGTGATGGTAACCCGCCCACGGAAGTGTACAAAGAGAATGATAACTTCGGCGACCAATACTACGAAGGCGATGGAGATTTGCAAGACCAAGAAGGCTTCTTCCTCGACTTGGATTAAGCGTCGTTAATCAACGTAATCCTTCGTCCTCATCATCGTGAGCAAGAAGAACGAGCCAAGGTTTTCACACCCATGAAAACCTTGGCTCGTTGATGATTGTCCCGTCCCGATGCGATTCCTGTGATTGTCCCGTCCCGATTTGATTTGTGTGATGCCCCGTCCTGATGCGATTGCTTTCTGTCATCCTATGTTATTAGGTGTTAATTATTCGGCAGATTGATTTTTTTGCACTAATTTTGCACAAATTTTAAAAAACAGCGAACATTCAAGAAATGAGACACACACTCCTTTATGCATTGATCACATTCTTTTCCGTGACTGTAGCCCAAGCGCAAGACCAGATTCCTTGTGAGTCGTTCTTAATCGACAATGTGAAATTTACCATGGTTCCCGTCGAGGGCGGTACTTTCCAAATTGGGCACGATGAGCGTACGGACGACGATTTCCCTGCCGACGGACCTGCTCATGAGGTGACGGTGGGCAATTTCTATATCGGTGAGACCTTGGTGACTCAGGATTTGTGGACTGTCGTCATGGGCAACAATCCTTCGAAATACAACAGCGACGGGCGGTTGCCCGTGGAGTCGGTCAATGTGATGAATTGCAGACAGTTTATAGCCAAACTCAATGAAATGACAGGGCGCAACTTCCGTTTCCTCACCGAAGAAGAGTGGGAGTATGCGGCTCGTGGCGGCAAATACTCACGTGGGTATAAATATGCAGGCAGTAATGACCTCGATTCCGTGGCTTGGTTTTATCACAACAGCGGCGAGCGCACCCATCCCGTCAAACAGAAGGCTCCCAACGAACTGGGTCTTTACGATATGACCGGCAATGTGTGGGAGTGGACCAGCAGCGGTTATGCCCGTTACGGGAAACAACCCCGTTTGCAACCCACCGACGGCGGATATCGCTTCGTTTATCGTGGAGGCGCCTACTACACCGACGAGCGTTTCTCGCCCGTCTATCATCGTTCGCATGGCCAAATCTCCGATGCCACCAGTTACATCGGCCTCCGCCTCGCCATGGACTTTGATACGTTGAACATTGAACGTTGAACATTGAACGTTGAACGTTGAACGTTGAACATTGAACGTTGAACATTGAACGTTGAACATTGAACGTTATGATTACTTGCGAATATTCTTATACTGCCATTTATCATTTGGCGAAGCACCAACTCTTCGACTACCCAATAACTATCCAACAACCAATATGAAAAAACTGCTAACAACTATTGTGATGATGGCCATGACGGCGGCGTGGGCCGGACCGGTGACCATCCAAACCAAGAACATGACTCTGTTGCTGAATGCCGACGAAGGTCGTCAACCTGAGTATGTCTATTTCGGTCCTAAACTCAACAACGCCGATGCCGACCATGTGCAACGACATGCCGAGGGGCGCATGAACGCCTATCCCGCCTACGGCATGAATACCCCTGCCGAGGCCGCTTTCGCCATGCGCCATGCCGATGGCAACCTCTCTACCGACTTGGTGGTCAGCGGTGTAGAGCGCCTGAAGAATGATGGCAACACCATCACGATCATCCACCTCAAGGACAAAGTCTATCCCGTCAATGTCAACCTCTGCTACATGGAATACAAAGATGTGGACATGATTGAGGCATGGACGGAAATCACCAACAACGAGAAATCGACCATCACGCTCACACAGTTTGCCTCCGCGATGCTGCCCATCCGTCGGGGTGATGTGTGGCTCTCACATTTCTACGGCTCGTGGGCCAATGAGGCGCAGTTGGTGGAAGAACCCTTGCAACCCGGGCAGACCGTCATCAAAAACAAGGATGGTGTGCGCAACTCACACACCGACCATGCCGAGGTGATGTTCTCGCTCGACGGGAAAGGACGTGAGAATCAGGGAGATGTGATTGGCGCAGCCCTCTGCTATAGTGGCAACTACCGCCTGAAAATCGATACCGACGATACCGAATATCACTATTTCTTTGCGGGTATCAACGAAGACAACTCTGAGTATCACTTGAAAAAAGGTGAGACCTTCACCACCCCCCATCTGGCTCTGACCTATAGCACAGAGGGACTGAGTGGCGCCTCGCGCAATTTCCACCGGTGGGGACGCAAATACCAGATGATGCACGGCAATCAAGAGCGCAAAATCCTGCTCAACTCCTGGGAGGGTGTCTATTTCGACATCAACCAGCAAGGCATGGACCAGATGATGGCTGACATCGCAGATATGGGCGGTGAACTCTTCGTGATGGACGACGGATGGTTCGGCGTGAAATATCCGCGCAAGACCGACAACTCTTCACTCGGCGATTGGGAGATAGACCGCAACAAACTGCCCGAAGGTATCGACGGCTTGTTGCGCGACGCCAAGAAACACGGCATCAAATTCGGTATCTGGATTGAGCCCGAAATGACCAACACGGTGAGCGAACTCTATGAGAAACACCCCGACTGGATTATCAAGGCTCCGCAGCGCGACCCCGTGCTCGGACGTGGCGGCACACAGTTGGTGCTCGACCTCGGCAATCCTAAGGTGCAGGACTTTGTCTTTGAGGTTGTAGACCGTCTGATGACGCAATATCCTGACATCGACTATATCAAGTGGGATGCCAACATGGCGATTATGAACCATGGCAGTCAGTATCTGAATGCAAACGACCAGAGTCATCTCTATATCGAATATCACCGTGGTTTCGCCAAGGTGTGTGAGCGCATCCGCCAGAAATACCCCAACCTGACCATCCAGGCGTGTGCCAGTGGCGGCGGACGGGCCAACTGGGGTGTAATGCCGTGGTTTGACGAGTTTTGGGTGAGCGACAACACCGATGCACTCCAGCGCATCTATATGCAGTGGGGCACCTCCTATTTCTTCCCGGCCATCGCCATGGCGTCGCACATCTCTGCCACCCCCAACCACACGGTGTTCCGCACCACCTCGCTGAAATACAGGATTGATGTGGCCATGAGCGGACGGTTGGGCTTGGAGATACAACCGAAGAATATGACCGACGAGGAGAAGATGCTCTGCCGCAATGCCATCGCCGAGTACAAGCAGATACGTCCCGTCGTGCAGTTCGGCGACCTCTACCGCCTGCTCTCGCCTTACGACAAGAAAGGTGTGGCCTCGCTGATGTACGTCACTGCGCAGAAAGATAAAGCCGTGTTCTATTGGTGGAAGACGGAGTCGTTCCAAAACGAGCACCTGCCGCGTGTGAAAATGGCGGGCCTGGATGCCTCGCGCCGCTACAAGGTGCATGAACTCAACCGCATCGACTTGCAACCCCTCGACTGCGAGGGACAATCCTACAGTGGTGAATACCTGATGACACGCGGCTTGGAGATGCCCTACCGTAACGAGGTGGAGTGGGGCAAGAAAAACGAGTGGGCCAGTCGCGTCCTGCTCTTAGAGGCAGAGTAATCTCCCACCTCTCACCTCTCACCTCTCACCTCTCACCCCTTACCTCATACCTCTAACCCCTCACCCCTCACCCCTCTTTTATCAGATACCCCTCTATTTCGGCTGCGAAGCATTACCTTCGCAGCCGAAATTGTTTGACCATGAACGACACGATAGAAGAGATATTGGCTGAGAACCAGCGACGCAATGAGGCTGTCCGCGCCCCGTTTGACCCCGAGACAGGTGAGGGGAGTGTGGGTGAACGAATCGCAGTGCAGATAAGCGATGTTGCCGACACCCCCCGCACTTGGTACCTGCCACGTGCGATGTGCAATGACGAATTTGTGGCCGAGGTGGTGCGAAACGGTTCCTTAGAGGCGGCCGAGCGCGTCATCTCACCGCATTATCACCCGCTTGCGCAGGCACGCGAGCGCTTCTGTCGTATCCGTTGCTGTTATGATTTCCCCTACTGGGCCTATACCTTTGTGAAAATCAAGCCCAAAGCCGGAGGCGAAGATGTGCCCTTTCGTCTCAACCGTCCCCAACGGCGGTTGGTCGAACTCTTTGAGTCGATGCGAAGCGCAGGCGAGCCTGTTCGCGTCATCGTGCTCAAAGCCCGTCAGTGGGGTGGCTCCACCGTCACACAAATCTATATGGCATGGTTGCAACTGATACAACAGCCAGGGCTCAACTCCGTCATCGTGGGTCACGTCAAGATGTCGTCGGCCGAGGTCTGCGGTATGTTCGACAAGATGATGGAGGCCTATCCCCAGGAAATGTTGTATCCGATGGGCAGGATGCCAGATAAACTGCCGCCCAAGATTCGTGGCGACCGTCATACCCCGCTCTTACGACTGATACCCTCGCGCAACTGCAAAATCAAGGTGGGCAGTGCCGAGACCCCCAACTCCGCCCGTGGTGGCGATGCGGCGCTCGTTCACTGTACGGAGGTGGCTTTCTGGCGTCGCACCAAAGGGAAGACACCCGAGGAGATTGTCCGTTCGGCCTGTGCCGGGGCGGCCTATCGACCCAACACGATGATAGTCTATGAATCGACCGCCAACGGTTCCGGCAATTATTTCCAACGGGAGTATGATGCGGCGGTGCGAGGCACGTCGCAGTTCCGCCCCCTCTTTGTGGCTTGGTGGCAGATTGAACAATATGCGCTGCCGTTCGACGAGAGCGAAGCGGGTAGGGCAGAGTTGGTTGACTTCGCCCGCATGCTCTACGACGGGCGCAATGAAGATGTGGCTGCGTCCGACCGTACCGAACCCGGTTGCTATCTGTGGCGGTTGTGGCAGATGGGGGCCACGCTCGAGGCCATCCGATGGTATCGGGTGGCGCGGAGCCAATATGCTGACCATGGCGATTTCGCATCGGAATATCCGAGCGATGATGTGGAGGCGTTCAAACACTCCGGAGCCCATGTGTTCGATGAACATCAGGTGGCACGGTTGCGTACGGCTTGTTGCGCGCCACCCTTGAAAGGCGAACTCGCAGCTGTGGCGCGTACCGGCCGCGATGCGCTCACCGACATCAAGTTCATTGCCTCTCCTTACGGGTTGCTGTGGATTTGGGAACCCCCGGAAGAGGGCGCTGAACGTCTCATCACCGACCGTTACCTCGTCGTGGTGGACATCGGCGGGCGGAGCAGCCTGAGCGACTGGTCGGTCATCTGCGTCTTCGACAGGGCACCGATGATAGGGGGCGGCGTGCCCCGTGTCTGCGCACAGTGGTACGGACATATCGACATGGATCTGTTGGCGTGGAAGTCGGTGCAGGTGGCGCAATACTACGGTCATGCGCTGCTGGTGATTGAGAGCAACACGCTGGAGACGCATGCCGACGGACATCTGCTCGAAGGGGGTGACCAGTCGCATTATATCCTCAGCGAGATACGTGATGTGTATGATGCCCTCTATGCCCGGCAACGCAGTCCGGATGAGATACGTGAGGGCGCACCCTTGCGCTATGGTTTCCATACCAATGTGCGCACCAAACCGCAGATCATCTCCACACTCATCGCCGTGGTGCGCGATGCGCTCTATGAAGAGCGCGATGCGAGGTGTCTTGACGAGATGCTCACTTACGAACGGCGGTTGAATGGCTCGTATGGGGCGGTGGATGGCCATCATGACGATTTGCTCATGACACGCGCCATCGGTTTGCACATCTGTTACCATGAGATGTCCATGCCCCGCAGCATCGAACGCCACCGCTCGCTGCCCCGCCGAAGTACGCCCCGTGGCGGGATGGTGTGGTAGTCTTGCATGAGACAACAAGGTAATCATGACTGTTTAAAGTGGACTCATATTATAAACTAAAAAGCAAATGACGATGTCAACAACAACTCCATCTCTTCACCCCTTTCCCCCCTCTCTCCTTTTGGAATGTGCCCGTTATTGGCGGGCGATGTCAAAATTCAGGCAGCAACGCGAGCGATGCAAGCGTTATACTTACGGCGACCAGTGGAAAGACCGCATCCAGGTTGACGGACAGTGGATGACCGAAGAGGACTATATCCGCAGCCAAGGGAATGAACCGCTGAAGAATAACCTCATCCGGCGGTTGGTGAAAAATGTGCTCGGACATTTCCGAGAGGCCGACAAGGGCATGGTATGCCAGCCCCGCGACCCCGATGAACAGGCATTGGCCAACGTCATGACCTGTGTGTTGCAGTACAACCAACAACTCAACCGTGCACAGGAGGTCAACACACGTTGCCTGGAAGAGTTTCTCATCTCTGGCCTTGTGGTGCAACGCAAGTCATACGGGCTGCGCCGTGGACGCGCCGATTGTTGGACCGACTGCGTCATGCCCGACCTCTTTTTCGTAGATACCAATATGCGCGATTACCGGGGGTGGGATGTGCGGTGTATCGGTGAACTGCACGACATCCCTTTCTCTGTCCTTTGTCGCGACTTCGCCCGAAGTGCCGACGACTACCACCGTCTGCGGCAGATATATGCGCCCGCCGATTATGCCGAGCGCATGGCCGTGGCTTGCCAGCAGTTTGGCGAAACGCCCCAACATCTCGATTTCTATACCCCGCCGCCAGGGCTGTGCCGCGTGGTGGAGGTGTGGCGGCGTGAGCAACGTGAACGGCTGCTGTGCCACGACACCGTGACCGGTGAGTTGTATAAGATAGAGGTGACCGATTACGACCGGATGGTCCGTGGCCGTGCCGGTATTCGCACCGAGTGGTTCATTGACGATGAGTGGCACTATTATTTTCTCACGCCTTTCGGCGATATCCTCGACGAGGGCGTGACTCCCTATGCCCATGGGCAGCACCCCTATGTGTTCAAAGCCTATCCGTTCATCGATGGTGAGATACATTCGTTCGTGGCCGATGTCATCGACCAACAGCGTTATACCAACCGCCTCATCTCACTTTACGACTGGGTCATGCGGTCGTCGGCCAAAGGCATCCTCTTGGTGCCGGAGGAGTCTATCCCCGATGGTTATTCGCTCGATGACATCGCCGACGAGTGGTCGCGTTTCAATGGTGTCATCGCCATCAGAGCCAGGGCGGGGACGCCATTGCCACAGCAGATTTCATCCAACGCGACGAACATCGGTATCAAGGAACTGCTACAGACGCAGCTCGATTTCTTCGAGGATATCTCAGGCGTGTCGGGCGTGTTGCAGGGCAAACGCGGGGCGTCGGTGAGCAGTGGTACGCTCTTCGCCCAACAAACGCAGAATGCTACCCGTTCACTCATCGACATCCTCGACACGTTCCGCGGGTTTCTGCTCGATGGCGCCTACAAAGACTTGTATAATATCCAGCAGTTTTACGACCACCGCCGCACCTACAGCATTGCAGGCAATGAAACGGGCAGAATAGCGTACGACCCTGAAAAAATGCAGGATGTAGAGTTTGATATCGAGGTGATTAGAAATTAAAGAAAAAAGAGTTAAAGAAGTGAAAGGTAGTTATCGGCCTTTCACTTCTTTAACTCTTAAAATTTTGCGGATGCGTGACTTACTTGATCACCTCTTTGCGGCCGTTGCGGATGTAGATGCCCTTCTGTGTCGGGTTCTTTACGCGCATGCCTTGGAGATTATAGGCCGGAGCATCGGCATTTGAAGTGGTGCTGATGGTGTTGATGCCATTCACTTCTTTGATGGTGTACCAGAAGATTTCACTCTCATGTGTCTCACCGCCGCCGGTGTAGATGCTCTTCACACCAATCTCCTCCTCTTTTTCATGTTTTACTTCAGCCGCTCTCTCAATTTCCTCGCTTTTTTGGGGTTCTTTTTCACACCGATGCCTTGTTCGTAGGCTGTGGCGAGGGCCTCGAGTGCTTTCGGGTCTTTACGTTTGGCGGCTTGTTCCAACCAGAAGATATAGGTCTTCAGGTCCTTTTTCATCCCTCGTCCGTCGTGGGCGCAGAGGGCCAGGTTATATTGTGCTTGCGGCATCCCCTGACGGGCAGCCTCGGTGTACCAGAACACCGCTTTCTTCTCATCTCGCTCTATGCCTGTGCCCGTCTCCAAACACCAGCCGAGGTTGTATTGTGAGTCAGCATCGTCCTGTGCGGCTGCCTGACGGAACCATTTCACCGCCTGTTGCTCGTCGCGGGCGGTGCCGCGTCCGAAGAGCAGACACACGCCGATGCCATATTGTGCGGCGGGATGTCCTTGGCGGGCGGCTTGCAGAAACCAGTGTGCGGCCAACGAGTCATTCTGTTCGATGCCGTCGCCCAGCAGATAGCAGTTGGCCACGCTGTTTTGTGCCTCGGCGTGGCCCCGTTTCGCAGCGGCGAGATACCACATCGAGGCCAGTGTCACGTCTTTCTTCACGCCCCATCCGCGGTCGTAGCAGTAGGCCAGTTGGTATTGTGCTGCCGTGTCGCCTTGTTCTGCCAGGTTCATCAGTTCCACCATATTCACCTTTGTGTGGCGTTGTGCCGCTGCGTCGGGCAGGATGAGCGTAGCGGCGAAGAGTGTCAATACGATTATTTTCCTCATGCCTGCAAAGGTACGATTAAGCGAGCTAAAACGCAAATTTATTTGCAGTTTTACGAGCGTGAGTACC
>CAMJFC010000092.1 GCA_946404865.1 uncultured Prevotellaceae bacterium | reverse complement strand
TTCTACGCTGAAGCAGAGCGACATTGTCAAAACATGCTACGTTTTTTTGGCAATGCGATAGACTTGGTGCATCTTAGCAGACAATTCCTTCAACCTAATGAACTATGATTAACAGGCAATTACTACAACCCGAGAGTATCGTCGTTATCGGCGGGTCGAACAATGTTCACAAACCCGGCGGCGCTGTGGTGCGCAACCTGCTGCAAGGCGGCTACCATGGCACTTTGCGCATCGTCAATCCCAAAGAAGACGAGGTGCAAGGCATCAAGGTGTTTCACGATGTGAAAGAGATTCCCCCCACGGAACTGGCCATCCTTGTGGTGGCGGCACGATTCTGTCCCGACTACGTGGAACAACTGGCACGCGACAAGGAGGTACGCGCCTTTATCATCATCTCTGCCGGATTTGGCGAGGAGACAAAGGCGGGTGCCGCACTTGAACAGCGCATCATCGACACCTGCGAACAATACGGTGCATCGCTCATCGGCCCCAACTGTATCGGTCTGCTCACGGCATGGCATCACAGTGTGTTCACCAAACCCATTCCGCAACTCAACCCGAAGGGGGTAGACTTCATCAGCGGGTCGGGTGCCACGGCGGTCTTCATCTTGGAGTCGGCCGTCATCAAAGGCTTGCAATTCAACTCTGTATGGAGCATCGGCAACGGCAAGCAAATCGGCATCGAAGACGTGCTGCAATACATGGACGAGAACTTCGACCCGGCTACCGACTCGAAAGTGAAACTGCTGTATATCGAGAACATCGCCAACCCCGACAAACTGCTGTTCCACGCCTCGTCGCTCATCAAAAAGGGATGCCGCATAGCCGCCATCAAGGCGGGCAGCAGCGAGAGTGGCAGTCGTGCCGCCTCTTCGCACACCGGTGCCATTGCTTCAAGCGACTCAGCCGTCGAGGCTCTGTTCCGCAAGGCGGGCATCGTGCGCTGTTTCTCACGCGAGGAACTGACCACCGTGGGTTGTATCTTCACCCTGCCCCCGCTCACAGGCAAGAACTTCGCCATCGTGACGCACGCGGGCGGCCCAGGCGTGATGCTCACCGACGCACTGTCGAAAGGCGGACTGCAAGTACCGCCGCTCAGCGGTCCCCTGGCCGATGAGTTAAAAGAGAAACTCTACCCTGGTGCATCGACCGCCAACCCCATCGACATTCTGGCTACGGGCACACCCGAGCACCTAGGCATCGCCATCGACTACTGCGAGAACAAATTCGATGATATCGACGCCATCATGGTCATCTTCGGCACACCGGGTCTGGTGCAACTCTATGAGACCTACGACGTGCTTCATAAAAAAATATTGGAGTGCAAAAAACCAGTCTTCCCTATCCTACCCTCACTGCACACTGCAGGCCCCGAGGTGGAGGAATTTCTGAAAAAAGGACACGTGAACTTCAGTGACGAGGTGACGCTGGCCACCGCTTTGACGCAAATCATGCGCACACCCCGTCCCGCCTCGACCGAAATCGAGTTGTTTGGGGTGGATGTGCCCCGCATCCGCGACATCATCGGCGGCATCAAAGAGAACGGTTATATCTCGCCCGACAAGGTACATGAACTGCTGTCGTGCGCCGGCATCCCGATGGTGCCCGAAATGGTGAGCGCAAACAAAGAAGAACTCATCGCGTTCGCCCAAAAAGTAGGTTATCCTGTGGTGGCCAAGGTCGTGGGACCCGTACATAAGAGCGACGTGGGCGGTGTGGCCCTTAACGTGCGCACCGACAAACACCTGGCGCTGGAGTTCGACCGCATGATGCAGATACCTGATGCCACTGCAGTAATGGTGCAGAAGATGATTAAGGGCACCGAGCTCTTCATCGGAGCGAAATATGAACCCCGTTTCGGACATATCGTGCTATGCGGCCTGGGCGGCATCTTCGTCGAAGTGCTCAAAGACGTGTCAAGCGGTCTGGCTCCCCTCTCCTACGACGAGGCATACTCGATGATTCACTCGCTGCGCGGTTATAAAATCATCAAGGGCACACGCGGACAGGCCGGCATCAACGAGAAGCGCTATGCCGAAATCATCGTACGGCTCTCCACCCTCCTCCGCTTCGCCACGGAAATCAAGGAAATGGATATCAACCCGCTGTTGGCCGACGAGAAGAATGTCATCGCCGTGGATGCGAGAATATTGATAGAGAAGTAAACGCCCCCCCAAAACGGCCAAACAACCAAACGACTAAACGGCCAAACAACTAAACGACTAAACGGCCAAACGACCCAATACTATGAACGACAAAGAACTGAAAATGAACGCCAACCCAATAGTGGCGTTCCTCAACAAGCCGGCATCAGAATTTACCCGTGCCGACATCATCCGTTATGCGGAGGAGAACGACATCCGTATGGTCAACTTCATGTACCCCGGCGGCGATGGCAAACTGAAGACGCTCAATTTCGTCATCACCCACCAAGCCTATCTGGAGACCATCCTCACCTGCGGTGAGCGCGTGGACGGCAGCAGTCTCTTCACCTTCATCCAGGCCGGCAGCAGCGACCTGTATGTGCTGCCGCGTTACTGCACCGCCTTCGTTGACCCCTTCGCAGAGATACCTACCCTCTGCATGCTCTGCTCGTTTTTCGACAAAGACGGCAACCCATTGGAAAGCGCTCCTGAACACACGCTGGCCAAGGCGTGCAGGGTGTTCCGCGAAGTGACGGGCATGGAGTTTCACGCCATGGGCGAACTGGAGTATTACGTCATCTTCAAAGATGATGAGATGTACCCTGCCATCGACCAGCACGGCTATCATGAGTCTGCACCCTACGCCAAGGCGAATGAGTTTCGCGCCCAATGCATGAAATATATCGCTCAAGCAGGCGGACAAATCAAATACGGACATTCGGAGGTTGGCAACTTCGTGCAAGAAGGTCTGGTGTATGAGCAGAACGAGATAGAATTCCTGCCCGTGAAAGCTGAGATGGCCGCCGACCAACTGATGCTCGCCAAATGGGTGATTCGCAATCTGGCCTATCAGTACGGACTGAATGTGACCTTCGCCCCGAAAATCACGACGGGCAAGGCCGGATCAGGTCTGCACATCCACATGCGTATGATGAAAGACGGACGCAACCAGATGCTGAAAGACGGCGTGCTGAGCGATGACGCCCGCCGCATGATTGCAGGCATGATGGATGTGGCACCGAGCATCACCGCCTTCGGCAACAAAAATCCGATGTCGTATTTCCGCTTAGTGCCACATCAGGAAGCGCCCACCAACGTGTGTTGGGGCGACCGCAACCGCTCTGTGCTGGTGCGCGTGCCACTGGGTTGGACGGTGAAAAAAGATATGAGCAGCGTGGTCAATCCGTTGGAGCAACCTGTCGACTACGACACGACGATGAAACAAACCGTGGAGATGCGCTCGCCCGACGGTTCGGCCGATCTGTATCAGCTGATAGCCGGACTGTGTGTGGCCTGTCGCCACGGCTTCGAGATGAGCGACGCCTTAGAAGTGGCCGAACGCACATACGTCAATGTAAACATCCACGACAAAGCCAATGAAGGCTGTTTGGCACAACTGGCGCAGTTGCCCGACAGTTGCATGGCTTCGGCCGACTGCCTGGAACGGCAGCGCAGCGTGTTCGAGGCGTATGGGGTGTTCAGTCCGGCCATGATAGATGGCATCATCGCCGACCTTCGCCGATACGATGATGCCACCCTTCGCCGCGATATCGAACACATGCCTGATGAGATCAACAAGCTTGTGCAGCGCTATTTCCATTGCGGATAAAGACGTTTTATCCTTTAAAGCTCCACCTCCACACGGTGCTTGCCGGGTGAGAAGGGGACGAGAGCACCTTCGACGGGCACACCGTCGAGGGTGACGTTTTTCACGCCCTTGCTCTTACCGTCGGGGTTGGAGATGTGTATCTCGTATTCAGCTCCACGGAAACGGCGACGGACAGTATATCCCTTTGCGGTTTGAGGCAGACAAGGGTCGATGAGGATGCCATCGTAGTCGGGCTTGATGCCAAGAATGAACTCCGACACGGTGTACCACATCCAAGCGGCGGTACCCGTGAGCCATGAGTTCTTGCCCTCGCCCGGACGGAAGGCGTCTTTGCCCGCTACCATCTGGCAGTTGACATACGGCTCCACCTTATGCAGCGTCTGACGGTCTTCCTCCACGTACGAGGGGAGAATTTTCTTGTAGTGCTCCCAGGCGTCATCACCACGTGCCGCCACAGTCTCGCCAATGATGACCCAGGGGTTGTTATGGCAGAAGATACCGGCATTCTCCTTATAACCTTCGGGATAAGATGAAATCTCGCCCATCTCGACATGATAAGTAGTGAAAGCGGGGTTGTTGAGCACGATGCCGTGTTCGCAGTCGAGCCGTTCCTTCACGCTGTCGAGGGCTTTACCGACCAACCCCTCTTCGAGTCCGATGCCCGCCATGGTACACCAGCCCTGCGATTCGATGAAAATCTTACCCTCCTCGCACTCGTCTGAACCAATCTTATTGCCAAAGAAATCATAGGCGCGGAGATACCATTCGCCATCCCATCCGTCGCGTTTCACCGCCTCTACCATCTCATCCACATGTTTCTGTGCACGGTCGGCCTCATCATTGCGCCCGATGCGGCGGCAGAGAGCCACATAGTCCTTACCCGTGACCACGAACAAGCCGGCAATCA
The DNA here is from genome assembly GCA_946404865.1 of uncultured Prevotellaceae bacterium. Lineage (GTDB taxonomy): Bacteria > Bacteroidota > Bacteroidia > Bacteroidales > Bacteroidaceae > Prevotella. The sequence goes on along the minus strand of CAMJFC010000092.1, from coordinate 5,156 downwards.
TCAGCGACTCGGCTTTCGTGCCCTCGCTCTTGTTCTCTGTGGTTTGGAAACTCTCATTGGGGTCCCAAGAAAAGCAGTTGAGGTTGAGACAGTCGTTCCAGTCGGCGCGTCCGATGAGCGGCAGACGGTGCGGACCGAGGTTGTTGACCACATGGTCGAACGATACACGCAAGTGCTCGAAAAGCGTCACCTCAGAGCCCGGTTGGTTGTCGAACGGCACCATCTCATCGAGAATGGTGAAGTCGCCCGTCTCCTTGATATAGGCCACAGTACCGAAAATGAGCCAGCAGGGGTCGTCGTTGAACCCGCCGCCGATATCGTTGTTGCCACGCTTGGTGAGCGGCTGGTATTGGTGATAGCAACCACCGTCGGGGAACTGCGTCGAGGCGATGTCGATGATGCGCTGACGGGCGCGTTCGGGTATCTGATGCACGAATCCCACAAGGTCCTGGTTCGAGTCGCGGAAACCCATGCCACGTCCGATGCCGCTCTCGAAGAATGAAGCCGAGCGCGACATGCAGAAGGTCACCATACACTGGTATTGGTTCCAGATGTTGACCATGCGGTCGAGTTTGTCGTTGCCCGTCTGCACATTGTAGATATTGAGCAGACCGTCCCAGTAAGCGTTGAGCTCGGCAAAGGCGGCATCCACCTTCTCGGTGGTGTCGAAACGGGCAATCATCTCCTTGGCCTTCGTCTTGTTGATGACCTGTTTCGCGGCGAATTTCTCCTCCTGCTCATTCTCCACATATCCCAAGAGGAAGATGAAGTCTTTCGACTCGCCGGGTTGGAGCGTCACCTCGATGTAATGCGATGCGATGGGACTCCATCCGTGGGCATGACTGTTGCGCGGCTTGCCCTCGACCACGGCATCAGGAGCGGCGAACTCGTTGTAGAGGCCGACAAACGTCTCGCGGTCGGTGTCGAAACCCTGAACAGGCACATTCACGCTATAGAATGCATAGTGATTGCGGCGCTCGCGATATTCGGTTTTGTGATAGATGACCGAACCTTCGATTTCCACCTCGCCGGTAGAGAAATTGCGTTGGAAGTTCTCCATGTCGGTGGCAGCGTTCCAAAGACACCACTCTTCGAACGAGAAGAGTTGGAGACTCTTCGGCTGGTCGGACTCGTTTTTGAGGGTCAGTTTCTGCACCTCGCCCCAGGTCTTGAGCGGAACGAAGAAGAGCACACTTGCCTCGATGCCGTCTTTACGTCCGGTGATGCGGGTGTAGTTCATGCCATGCCGGCACTCATAGAAGTCGAGCGGCGTCTTGCAGGGCTTCCATCCCGGCGACCAGATGGCGTCGCCGTCTTTGATATAGAAATAACGACCGCCGTTGTCCATCGGCACGCCGTTATAGCGATAGCGTGTGATGCGGCGGAATTTGGCATCCTTATAGAAAGAATAGCCGCCGGCGGTATTCGAAATCAGTGAGAAGAAGTCCTCATTGCCCAGATAGTTAATCCAGGGCCATGGTGTTTTCGGGTCGGTGATGACATATTCGCGGTGCGCGTCATCGAAATGTCCATACTTTTTGTTGGTCATAAACGGGTAAGTTTTTTAGGTTTTTTATTGTAATTATTTTCGTTATTGTCCATCTGCAGGATTGGGTGCGTTTTTTCGTATGCAAAAATAAATCAAATATTTAAAACAGCCATCATAATTACGAAAAAAATATCTTCCCCCGCTCAACTTTTGCCAGTTGAAGAAACTTATCCATATTACAGTTGTATGATGGTATGCCTATTTTGTCACACCCTCAACTCACAGCAAACATAGAGTTGCGCTCACTATGGGGGCAAATGAAAATGGAATTAACCTTTCAATGCTCAATACTCAAAAATATTTTCTCTTTTTTTTACTCTTATATCAAAAAAATGCCGTACCTTTGCACCGCATTTTAGGTTTTGCAGTGATTCTGCGAATATGAGCGACAAAGACCGTGTTAACGGACACGTTGTAAACCAATAAGTTACAATACACGAAGACCGGACCATGATTCTCATTAAGGGAAAAATTTGAGTTTCGTTTTTGTGTGATATTTTGTGGCCCATCATTCCGAGGCGGAAGATACGAGAAAATCTGGTGCGCGATACTTTTTCCCGCCCCCCTGTCCTTTATTAAGAAGAAGAGAGGGAGAGGAAAGTATGCACATCAGCGAACCCACTCTATCCGCGTTACATTTTCGCTGCATACCTTTCTGCACAATCTCAACTGACATTGCTCTTTCTTCAGACCGGCACCCATGCCGACCTGTTTTGACAAAAATTATGGCAACACAGAAGAATCTAAAGAAGAAAGCCGCTTCCGGGATGATTTGGACAGCAATCCAAAAATTCTCGAAAGTAGGCATTCAGTTTGTTTCAGGTGTTGTACTTGCCCGTCTTCTCACTCCTTTCGACTATGGTTGCATCGGGATGCTGACCATTTTCATGGTCCTTGCCGAACAATTCATCGATGGCGGATTCGCATCTGCGCTGATTCAAAAAAAGCATCCCACACAGACAGACTTTTCCACCATATTCCATTTTAACATGGTATTGGCGGTGGTAATGTACCTCATACTGTATTTCTCCTCACCCGCCATATCGCGTTTTTACAGCATTCCCCTTCTTTGCGATGTACTTCGCGTTCAGGGCCTTATACTTTTCATTTACGCCCTCAACCTTGTCCAGCGTGCAATGCTGAAGAAACAATTGAAATTCAAAGTGATAGCCGTCACTCGTGTTATCACATCAGTTATCGCTTTGGTTGTTACGATAGTCATGGCTGTTCTGGGTTTTGGGGTTTGGGCTTTAGTGGCACAATATCTCATCAGCGGTTTCATCCCTATGGTAGTGTTTTGGGGGTATACGAAATGGAAACCTTCTTGGTTATTCTCTTGGCAGTCGTTCAAGGAATTGTTCGGTTTCGGATTCTTTATGTTCCTAACGCATCTCATCAACCGTTTCGCTACTCAGTTGCAAGGTTTGCTCATAGGCCGATTTTACGACCCTGTCACATTAGGCTATTTTTCGAAGGCCCAAGGTACAGAGCGTTTGGCTTCGCATACCATATCCGGTGTAATGACCTCTGTCACCTATCCTCTTTATGCCGAAGTTCAAGACGACCTTCCCCGTATGGGTAACATGATTAAGCGTCTCACATCAACCATCGCTTACCTCACTTTCCCAATGTTGGCCATCTTGCTGCTAACGGCAAAACCCATTTTTATACTTCTTTATTCAGAGCGTTGGCTTGAGAGTATCCCCTATTTTCAGGTGTTATGCTTAGCTGGCATGGGAATCTGCCTTTCGGGTGTGAACACACAGCCCATCGCTGCTATCGGTAAGAGCAAGTTGATGTTCACTTGGACCATTATCAAACGTCTGATTGGAATTGCGGTGATGGTGAGCGGTTTGTTACTGTTCGGCATGTATGGTCTATTGTTTGGATTGGTGTTCAACACTTGGTTTGCTTACGCTGTCAACATCGGTCTGGTTTCGAAGTATATCGGTTATCATTGGACGCGACAGATAGCCGACCTCCTTCCCACGGCAGGAACCACATTGGTTGTTGGACTTTTCAGTTATTTTATTGGAAATCTGCTGAACTTGAATATTTATGCAGACGGAGCTTTGAAGTTGATTATTTTCGTTATTCTCTATATGTGCTGGTCGCACTTCTTTAAGCCAGAATCGTACACATACACCAAAGGCATTCTCGCGCCGATGCTTGCAAAATATAAAAGGAAATTCAAGAAATAATCATCACTAATCGTCAAAAGTTCTCGGCTCGACACCCAAACAAAAAAACGACATTATAGTAATAAACGCTATCGAAACATAAAACATTATTTCTTAAGCAATGAAAGCATTTTTATTCCCTGGCCAGGGTTGCCAGAAACAAGGGATGGGGAAAGACCTCTATGAGCAGTTCCCGAAAGCGAAGGCCATCTTCGAAGAAGCCAACGAGATATTAGGTGAGCGGTTCTCCGACACATTGTTCACCGCATCGGAAGATTTGTTGATGGACACACGCTACACTCAGCCGGCCATCTTTATTTACCAAGTGGCGCTGGCCATGGGACAGGATGAGTTGAAAGCCGATTGTGTGGCGGGGCACTCACTGGGTGAATATGCCGCTTTAGTAACATCTGGTGTACTGACGTTTGAGGAGACGTTGCCTTTCATTAAGACCCGCGGACAAGTGTTTTACGAGGCCTTCCAAAAGCACCCCAGCGCCATGGGCGCTATCATCGGAGTGCCCGATGAGCAAGTGAAAGCCGTGCTAAAACAGGTGGGCGAGGAAGACGGTCAGAGCCTTTACATCGCCAACTACAACGGACCCGGTCAGTTGGTCGTGACTGGTGACCGCTCAAGCATCAAGCGTGCATGTAAGATACTCAAAGAGATGGGTGCTAAGCGTGCGCTCGTGTTGCCGATGAAGGGTGTAGGACACTCTCCCAACTCAGCCGAAGAAGGTAAGATTTTGGCAGAGGAACTAAAGAAATTGAACTTCAAAAACGCCCAAATACCCATCTATCAAGATGCCGACGGACTGCCCCATACCGATGCACAAGAGATTTTAGAAAATCAGATTAAACTGATGACCCACCCTGTGCTTTGGACCGATATCACCAACAACATGGCAGACAATGGCGTAACCGAATATTACGAGGTAGGTCCCGACGACACACTACAGAAGATGGTACGTCGCATGAAACCCGACCTGTTGGTCACCTCTTTATTACACACCCCCACCTATGAGGGCAAGGTACATGATTATTCAATTGTAAAACAATAATTTTTTATTCATTATTTAATTTTTTAGTATTATGACACTTGACGAATTTATCGAGAAATTTGCAGCTGAGTTTGACGACACCGCCGCTGAGGAATTCAAGGCTGACACCGAGTTCAAAGAGCTCGACGAATGGAGTTCACTGACAGCCCTGGCCATCATTTCAATGATTGACGACGAGATGGACATTCAGATTACCGGTGCTGATTTGCGTGGTTCTAAGACTATCGAGGATCTTTACAACAACGTCACAGCGAAATAATTATGAATTGGCCTGCCATTGCTATCAATGGCAGACCTTTTTTCCTTTTTTCTTCAATAGTTATGTCATTTTTAAGCATAAGAAACATCAAATTGGTCGGGTTGTCTG
>CAMJFC010000091.1 GCA_946404865.1 uncultured Prevotellaceae bacterium | reverse complement strand
CTCGTCGCTCTGTCACTAAGGTATGCTCGGCCCATCAAAGGGCCGGCATCATCACCACGCAACAGAGTTGCGATTTTCTGTGTTCGCTTCGCTCACCAGACAGAGAAATGCCCCTTGCTCCATGCCCCATGCCCCATGCCCTAAAACATATCTCTTACTTCTCACCCCTTACCCCTTACCTCTCACCTCTTATGCCTTTTTCCCCACCCAACCCTCCCGTGAGGGGCCCCACCCCCGTCCCCTCCCGAGGGAGGGGCGTAGATACCATGCATCCCCTATTCCCCCTCGGCCGTAGGCCGACAATTCCTTGATTCCTATATTCCTTAGACATTATACCTCTCGGCCGTAAGGCCGACATTCGGTTAATTCGTATTCCCCGGCCGTTAGGCCGAATATTAGGTTTATTCGGTAAATTGGTGTTCGTTTAAATCCCCCTCGGCCGAGGCCGAAATTCCTTAATTCCTATATTCCTTAGAATCCATATTTTTTCGGCCGTTAGGCCGAACATTCATGGATAATTATTTTAATTTCTTTCCAAAGCACCCCAATTCAACATTTTTCGGTCATAGACCTCAACAACTCGTCAACACTCAACATTCAACATTCAAAAGTGTACACTCACCCCGATGCTGTAGGAGCGGAAGGGCGGGTACGAGCGTTTGTCGTCGATGCCCAGCGTGTTGCCCACGGCGAAACTGTTAATCATGGGCGTCAGACCGCTGTAGCCAGTGATGGTGGCCAGGTTGTTGACGCTGCACGACAAGCGCAGGGCACTGATGGTATTGGTGTTGCGCAGCGGCACGTTCCATCCCACTGTCAGGTAGTCGAAATTGAGGTAGTCGCCGCTCTCCAACCAGTAGTCGCTTATGGTCTGGTCCTCGATACCCCTTTCGGGAGCCTCCTTCATCACGTTGTAAGCGGGGAATGCCCCCATGTTCATGTAGGTGAGCGAGGTGCCGTTGAAGATTTTATGTCCGAAGGCACCGTTCATCTGCAATGTGACGTCGAACGCCTTGTAGCGGAAACTGATGTTCGAGCCGAGAGTCATCTTCGGTGTGGCTTGTCCTGCGATATAGCGGTCGGTGCTCGTGTCAATCACACCATCGCCGTTGATGTCTTCTATGTCATAGTAATATGAATCGTCGTCATATTGTTTCAGTCCTTTGCAGTGGGGCAGGTAGAACACGCCCAGGGGTTGGCCGATGATGCGATAGACGATTTCGTTGTTGCCCCCGTGGAATCCAGCGCCGTTGAGTCTGCCGATGGGACTGGTGTTGTCTGCCGACACGTAAAACCCTTGGTAGTTGCCCGAAAGCGAGATGAGTTTATTCTTCTGGAACGACATGTTCATGTTGATATTCAACTGCATGTTGGGTCGCTCGATGGGTGTCACACCCAAACCGATTTCAAATCCGCTGTTGCTCATCGAACCGAGGTTGGCCAGCAGTTTGTCGTAGGGGAAGGGGGGCACACTCACATCGTAGAGGTAGAGCATGTCTTTCGTCTTCGAAGAGTAATACTCAGCGGTCATCACCAGGCGGTTGTTCCACAGTCCTAAGTCCATACCGATGTTGAACGAGGCGCGCGTCTCCCATTTCAGGTCGGGGTTGGCGTTTTGTATGTATCCCAGTGCCACGCCGGTGGTGCCGAACACCGGCACCACGCCAGTGGGCTCCATCATCTGGAGTGAGTTGTACGAGTCGATACCGCCTAAGTTGCCCGAACGTCCGGAACCGGTGCGCAACTTCAACTGGCTGACGATGGTAGCGTTTTTCATGAACTGCTCTTTGGCGATGTCCCATTCGAGGGATATCGAGGGGAAGAAGCCCCAGCGGTTGTTTGCGCCCACCATCGACGAGCCGTCGGTACGTGCGGTCAGGTTGAGTGTGTAGCGGCCCAAGAGCGTGTATTTCGCGCTCCACATCCACGAGGCCAGCACCGGTTTCTCCCAGTCGGATCCCGTGCCGCCGTAGGGACGCAGCGAACCGCCTTGCAGGTTGTCGTAACCGAACTCATTCGTGGTGAAACCGCGCACGGTGGTGTAGAATCCCGAGCGCTGGCTCTCCTGATACTCCCACATGGCGGTGGCATCGAGGTGGTGGACGCCCCATGTGTGGCTGTAGTTGAGCGTCACGTTGCCCAACCAGTCCTCCGTCTTCCGTTCGCCACGGTAGGCTTGTCCCTGCGCCCACACCCATGTGGGCAGGTACTGCATGTTCTCAGTCGAGTTGTACGAGTATGACCCGAAGAGCGACAGTTTCAAGTCTTTCAGCAGGTCGAACTCAAACCGGATATGGGTGTTGAAACTCAGGCTCTTCTCATGGTCTTGTTCTCTGAGCAATGCGATGGGGTTGCTGATTTGCGATGCCGATGAGTTTTTCTCCCACTGTCCTAACTCGTTGGGATGGTCGGGGAAGGTGGGATTTTGTGCGGCTGCGGAGTAGAAGAGGGCTTGCTCGTCGAAGATGTATTTGTTCTTCTGCGATGAACCGAACACACCCAGGTCGATCTTCATCTTGTTGTTGAAGGCGCGCTGTGTGAGGTCGAGTTTCGCCACGAAATTGCTGTACTCATTGTTGCGTATCACCGTGTTGTTGTCCATCAGACCGATGGAGGCACGGTAATTGGAGTTCTCCGTACCGCCGCTGAACGCGATGTGATGGTTTTGGATAAGTCCGGTGCGTGTGAGTCGTTGCGGGAAGTTAGTGTCGGCGTTACCATCAATGTACACCTGTCCTAATTGTTGAGCCAGTTGTGTATAACCCAAACGGTCGAGCATTTCGACATTCTTAAATGCCGATTGGAAACCGATGTTACCGTCGTATGAGATATGGAACTTGCCGCCGTGGCCTTTCTTGGTGGTCACCTGTATCACGCCCGATGCGCCTCGTGAACCGTACTGTGCCGTCTCGGCGGCGTTTTTCAGGATGGTGAAACTCTCAATGTCGGCAGGGTAGATGTTTGACAGCACGGCCAGGTCGGACGATACGCCGTCGATGATGACCAGTGGGTCGTTGCCGCCGGTGAGCGATGTGGTACCGCGCACACGCACGCTCGAGAGCATCGCCATGCGGTTGTCGCCGCTCGTGGTCACGTTCACACCTGCCGCGGTTCCGCTCAGGGCCGAGAGAGGTGTGATGACTAAACCTTTGTTCATGCGTTCTTCGGTCACTTTATCGACCGAGCCCGTTTGGAACAAAGCTTTCTTTTGGGTACTGTCGTTAGGAGCCAATGTGGATGTGAGACCTTGTGCTCCTACTGTATGCGACACGCCAAAAGCGAAGAATATGGAAAGTAGAATCGATTTCATGGGTCATGTTTTGACCACAAAGGTAAGGAGTTTTTTTTGATGCGCGACATTTTTCTGTCGTTTTTTTGCGTCATCATTTTTGAGTCCATCATAAAGTTGCTATTCTAAGGAATATAGGAATCAAGGAATTGTCGGCCTTGCGGCCGATGGGATAGGGACTCTAAGGAATTTGGGAATCAAGGATAAAGCCGGCGTCGCCGGCTCAAATAGTTGTTTGATGTTGTTGATAGTTGTTTCTTTATAAAGACGATAATGGATGGTTTTCTTATTTAAAACAACATTGGACAACATAGCACAACATTGAACAACAAATGCCTGCGGCATGATGTTTTCGGGCGGGCACGGAGACCCGCCCCTACGGGATGGGACAACAATGATCAACAGATGCCTGCGGCATGATGGGATGTCTGCGACGCTACACGAATATGCACGAATTGCCCATGAATGATTCATCAATAATTGATGGGTATATTTATGGGCATTCGTGGCTATTTTTGTTACGCCGTAGGCACGTCATCTCCAAGTAGGGACGCGGCGTGCCGCGTCCGTAAGCAAATGATTCTAAGGAATATAGGAATCAAGGAATTGTCGGCCTTGCGGCCGATGGGATAGGGACTCTAAGGAATTTGGGAATCAAGGAATAAAAGTCGGCGTCGCCGGCTAAAAAAAAGGTGGCATCTGCAGTGTTGTGCAGTGCCACCTGTTCAAGTCAGGCAAGCCGTCATTTATTTGTGGCTGCTGTAATACTTCAAACCGCGGCGCACGTTTTCAATGACCGATTTCGAGGAGTAGGTGGCACCTGTCACCACATCCACTTTGGCCGTCTGGGCCGCTTTCACGGTCATGCCGTTCCATTTGCCCAACAACTCCTTCTTCACCTTGGCGAAGTAGCGGGGAGTCTCCTGGTTGGGCAGCGCCTCAATTTTCTCAATCTTGTTACCCTTGATGTAAATCTTCACCGGCGTGATGTCGTTATACCCGTCCACATCCTTCGCCAGGGTGGTGGTGTTGACGACCGTCATCCCGTTTTCTTTGCTGATGATATTACCCTGTCCGGGCATGGCACTCGTCAATACGGCGGCAGTCAGGATGCTGCCGAAGATAGCGGCGAGGAAAGTCTTTTTCTTCATAATTATTGAATAGGTGTACTCTAAAAAATGTATTCTTATGCGATTTTTCTTTGCAAATGTACTGCTTTTCAAAGGAAAACCGCTAAATTTGCAGTGTAAAATAAGAATCATTAACGAATGAGCACCCTCGGACCCGCCACTTCTTCACATCTTCTGCCTGTTGGCACCCTGTTGCACGGCAACTATCGTGTGCTGCGCTATCTGTCGTCGGGCGGTTACGGCAACACGTACGCGGTGGTGTCGGCCGACTTCGGGCAGCGGTTGGCGGTCAAGGAGTTTTTCGTCAAAGGGGTCAATCATCGAGCTGCCGACGGCCTGTCGGTCAGGGTGAGCAACAGCGATAATGTGGAGCTTTTCCAGAAACAGCTGGCACGGTTTAAGCGCGAGGCCGAGCGCATCGCGTCATTAAATAATGACCATATCGTACGTGTACACGACGCCTTTGAGGAGTATGGCACCGCCTATTATGTGATGGACTATATTGACGGCGAGACGCTCGACAACCGTCTCACGCGGCAGCGTCAGCCCTTTGCCGATGACCAGGCGCGTGGCGTGCTGATGCAACTGCTCGATGCGCTCCGTGCCGTTCATGCCCATGGCATCTGGCACCTGGACCTCAAACCTGCCAACGTGATGATTGATGCAGACAACCGTGTGCGGCTCATCGACTTCGGCGCATCAAAACAGGCACAGAGCGAGGGCGAGTCCACTTCCTCTTCGTTATGCTATACCCGCGGCTATGCCCCTGCCGAGCAGATACGTGTGCAGATTGACCGTTTCGGTCCGTGGACTGACCTGTATGCCCTCGGCGCCACCCTCTATCATCTGCTCTCTTGCGAGCGTCCGCCCGAGGTGGACAGTGATGAGTATTCGCCCGACATCTTCCATTATCCCGAAGGGGTGGGGAAGCAGTTGCGTGAAATCGTCTTTTGGTTGATGCAGCCCTCCATCGCCCGCCGCCCGCAATCGGCCGGCGAGGTTTTGGATTATCTCTCGGAGAACTCTGAGAACCCGGAACTCTCAGTGGACTCAGAACCCTCAGAGAACCTGGAGCCTTCAGAGAGCCCATTGCCCGGCGGGTCTTTAAAGAGCTCAGAGCGCACCGTCAAGGCGCAGCCGCTCGAGACACAATTCCGCAAGCGCGACCGCATCGTGAGTCGGCGGCAGCACATCTTAGCTGTCATCTGCATCATCGGTGCCCTGTTGCTGTTGGCGGCATGGATTTTTTCTGAGCATCTCAAGACGCAGCAGCCCGTGCGCAATATCGATACCATCCTGATAGAGTCTAATCATCAAAAGCCGAAGCTTTAAAAAAACGTTTTTCGCCTAAAAAATCGTTTTTTGCCCCAAAAAAACGTCATTTTTGCCTCAAAAATCTATTTTTTTCATTTTTTTCCTCATTTTTTTGTACTACGAAAAAAGAGTTCGTTCTGGGGTATTTCCTTTGCACCCAGAAAACGTTCTTTGACTTATTGAAACAGTTGTTGTCAAGCAGCAATAATAGCTTTTCTTATTCTCTTCTTTTGAATTGGAAGGACAACAGTCCTGACATTTAGGATTTATACACTATAAAAAACACACAAAACATTATATATATAAGATGGAAAAAGATTTGATTTTCTTCGGCGAAGGTGGTCTGACCGCTACAAGCGCTAATTATGTAGCCAACATGGCTAAGGAGTATTACCTCTCGAAAGAGAAGGCTCTTGAAAATGCATCGTTCGTGTCGCAAGATGCAGAGTTTCTTGATTCTCAACGGAAAAAAACAATAATGGTCGGTGTCGATTCGCAATTTCTGGCCAACTATCAAGATCAGTTGCTGCAGATTGCTGAAGCCAAATCACTTATCGCTTGGCTGCGCGAGGCGATTAAGGCAAAGCAACAGATTCTTCATGAAATCAGAACCATGAGTACAGAGGATTTGGCTAAGGAACTGGGGCTTGAAGTGCCAAAGAAACCAGAGTATAGAAAGCTGCTTACTGATGATGATGTGGTCGCCACGTGGAACGTTAAGGAGCGTAATCGCTATTATTATCTTGAAACGCTTTGCGTCACTATAGGAGAGGCGATTCACCCTGATGGCGAGTTTGCCAAGTCGCGAAAGGTCTATTTCGAAAAGATCTCACATCCTGTCAGCATTTCAAACATGGGCAGGGATTCTGTTGTCTATACTTTCCATCCTTCTGTGGCGAAGGAGGAAGTGGATGATACGTTCTTTCAGTTGCAAGCAGCTTATAGGAGTTATCAGGCCGAACTGAATGCGATGAAGCACAGCGTGGAAGAGGCCAAGGAGGAAGATGTTCGCAAAGCCGATGAGCAGTTCAACGTGGAAATGTCAAAATATGAGGTTGAAATAGAGAAATTGGAAGCCAAAACGCAAGAATTGAAACACAAGAAATTAGTGAAGGCTTCGCGGTTGAAAATCATCATTCCCAACAGTTTGCAGCCCATTTACGAGAAGATTCAGCATTTGGGCAAGAAGTCATAAGAAAGAAGAAAGGATAAGAGAAGGAGGGCCGGACTGAGGTGATTGCACGGAAACCGGCCTTTGCTGCGATGGACTTAAGAATTATTATTTATAGGCTTATGACTGCCACGACAATTTGACTATATATATACGAGTCTGGGGGCAATTTTTTATCTCCGGTGAAGCGTGAATCCGTGGTAGGAGGTTTTTGCTTTTGAGTTGTTCCAGGTTTTTGTCTTTGTCATTGGTTTAGCCAGAGGTTTCTTTTGTTCATTGCGGACTTCTCTTTTCTTTACTTCGGGCGGGTGTCCTTCGGGGCATCCGCCTTTTTTTGTTCGGCCTTGCGGCCGATGGGTTCTATGTCTAAGGAACATAGGAATCAAGGAATGTCGGCCTTGCGGCCGAAGGGTTCTATGTCTAAGGAACATAAGAATCAAGGAATGTCGGCCTTGCGGCCGAAGGGTTCTATGTCTAAGGAACATAAGAATCAAGGAATGTCGGCCTTGCGGCCGATGGGTTCTATGTCTAAGGAACATAGGAATCAAGGAAGGTCGGCCTTGCGGCCGATGGGTTCTATGTCTAAGGAACATAGGAATTAAGGAGGGTCGGCCTTGCGGCCGAAGGGTTCTATGTCTAAGGAACATAGGAATTAAGGAAGGTCGGCCTTGCGGCCGATGGTCACCCCACAAGTAGGGACGCGGCGTGCTGCGACCGCATGGGATGACGTGCCTACGGCGTACCAAAAATAGCCATGAACGCCCATGAATTAACCCATAAATGATTCTTTCCTGCCCATTCTTGAACATTCGTGTAGTGTCGCAGACATTCACCACGCCGCAGGGGCGGGTCTCCATGCCCGCCCGAAAAAAATTCATGTATCATTCATGGTCATTTCTGAACATTCGTGTAGCGTCGCAGACATTCACCACGCCGTGAGGCCATCAGAATCTGAGGTTCACCCCGCCCATGAACGTGGCGTGCGGCATGGGATAACCGAGGTTGATTTCATAACTCTGCGCCAAGAGGTTTTCACCCCGGAGCCAGAAACCGACATTGGGCGTGAGCGCATAGCTGACCGTGGCGTTGAGCAGACACACATTCTCTTTCTGTTCGTTGTCGCCCACAGCAGTGTAGAGGCCCGACAGGTATTGCAACCCGGCCACCACCGTCCATTTCTGATAGTTGTAGTTGGCGCCCAGAAAACCCTTATAGGTAGGTGCAGCGATGACAGGATTCTCCATGTGCAAGAACGAGTGGTTTGTGTTCACGCTCCAATGGGGGTTGATGCGCCATGCACCTTCCAACTCCAGTCCGTAGTTCTCAATCTCACCCGTATTCACATTCTGGCGGTTGACCGTCTGAATCATATTGTCGCCCTTGATATAGAAGAGGTTGACACCGTAGGAGAACGTTTCGAAACGATGCCGCCACGACAACTCATAGTTCCACAGCCGTTCCGGTTCCAAGTCGGTGTTCGACGGCGGATAGAGGTACATCTCGCGCATGGTGGGATTGCGGAAGCCCTTGCTGGCCATGGCCTTCACCTCACCGTTGGCAAGAGGTCGCACCACGACACCCGCCTGCGGAATCCATTCCGTGCCGGTGATGCTGTGGTGGTCGAGACGCACACCGGCGTCGATGGTGAGCCACGAGGCGATATCCTGCCGGAAATCGACATAACCCGCTATCTCGTTGCGGTAGGAGCGTCCGCTCTGCTTATTGGGCGTGTCGAGCGTCTCGCCCGTCTGTTTCGAGGTGTAATAGGCCCGCCCGTAGATGTTCTGGTAGTCGATGCCAAGGGTGAGGCGGTTGCCTTCGAACAGTCTCGCGCTCTGATACCATGAGATGCCCGTGAGCGCATCCTTCGAACGGAAGTAGCGTTGTGTGGGTTGCTCGGGATTGGCGGTGCCGTCGTCAATCTTATGCCTTCCGAAGTTGGTATAGACACTGACAGCTCCACTCGTGCGGTCGTAGTGGTTCTCGACAGCCGCCGACACCACACCACGCGTAATCCACTGGTCGGCATCATACAGCGGACTGCTGACCGAACCCGGATAGCTGGCATTGAAATGGGTGATGTTGGCATCGACGTAGGCATTCCAATGCGTGTTGATGTCGTAGCCCACCTTCAGACCGCCACCGTACTGCTCGAAGCCCATGCGGGGACGGTGGTTGTCGGTGCGGTTGTATTGCGCCGAGACCGTAGAGGTGAAGCGGCCGCTGCGCACCTGGTTCGACGCCTCGGCCTGTATGGTGCCGTAGCTGCCCGCGCCGAGGTTGACGTTCGTCTGCACACCGTCGGCATGCATCTGCCTCGTCACGATGTTGAGCACGCCGCCCATGGCGTTGGAGCCGTAAAGCACCGAGGCGGGACCACGGAGCACCTCCACGCGGTCGGCCATCATGGTCTGATAGCTGTCGCTGATGGGATGGCCGTAGATGCCCTGGTATTGTGGATGACCGTCGATGAGCACGAGCAACTGTCCCGCACCGCCGGTGATGCCGCGCAGGTTGATGCCGCCCGCCGCGCCGCCCGATACGCCGTAGCCCATCATCGCACGCGAGGTGACAAAGAGTCCCGGCACTTGCTGCATCACCGTGGGTAGCACCGAGGGCTGATACTGCTCGGTCAGCCGTTCGCGCCCCACGACATTCACCGTCATGGGCAGGTGGCGCACATCCACGGCGTTGCGCGTTCCGGTGACGACCACCTCAGGCAGTGTGTCGGTCACCTGTTCTACGGGTTCAATGACTGGATGGGCATACACTGGAGCCAGCATGGCAACAGACATCATAAAAATCCATTTTCTTTTGTTCATCTTTTTCTTTCTTTTCTTATCAATTTTTCTTAGAAATTATTTCTTGAGTTCATTCGTGGGTGCAAATTTACGAAAAAGAAAGTTTTTTACAACCATTCCAACGTTTTTTTACAGCTCAAATAGTTGTTCAACGTTGTTCTTTGTTGTGAGCCCCACCCCCTTCCCCTCCCGAGGGAGGGGCGTAAATACCATGCTTCACCTATTCCCCCTCGGCCGCAAGGCCGACTTTCCTTGATTCCTATGTTCCTTAGACATTATGGCAATTCAAAACTCAACATTTTTTCATCGCCGCAGGCGACAATTCTTCATTCAAAATTCAAAATTCAACATTCTTTTCCCCACCCAACCCTCCCATGGGAGGGCTTCAACCCTATTCCAAGCCCTTTC
>CAMJFC010000090.1 GCA_946404865.1 uncultured Prevotellaceae bacterium | reverse complement strand
CTTCGTACCACTTGCACCCGGGACGGTGCCCGTCCTTACCCCCGCAATCAGCGCACACAGGATCCCCGGGGGGCGGAATGTTAAACTGCGCCATTGCTGCCGTGCTGATGCAGGCAGCCCATAGTAATAAAGTGTAATTCAGTGCTTTCATGTTTCAAATGGGATTAAATGACAAATATTCTTTGCCTTTTTCAACTTGTTGAAGTCGGCTTGATAAAATTTTTTACAAATTAAAAACAAATCTGTCAATCATCCAAATATTTAACCTTTTTTTAATTGAAATCGTAACGCTTTAGATAAGTTTTCGTAACTTTTAATAAGTTACTCCATCTCGGCATAAAAAATGAATAGATTCATTTTGTTCTGCTCTCGATTTTTCGTAACTTTGCACCAATTCTATTGCTACCTTGATGAAAAGAACGTTTGCACATCGGGTGACAGCCGTGGTCGTGGCATTCATCGCCATCCTGGCCGGTGTGGCGCTGTACTGCTTCTTACAGCGGCAAGGGGCCTACACGCTCTGTGGCCTTTTAGCCATGGCGGTGGCAGTGGTGGCGGTGGAACGGACGGTGCACACGGAGTATGTGCTGACCGACGATGGCGTGCTGCGGGTGAGCCGTGGACGCTTCGCCCGCACGATTGACATACAGGTGCCGGAAATCACCCGTGTCATGAAACACCACACGCTGCTGCACCTGGCCGACTATGTGCTGATAGAATATGGCGCGGGACATGCCGTCGCGGTGCAACCCGCTGATGACGAGCATTTTATCAATGAACTCAAAAAGATACAAAGAAAATATGATGAAGGCGAAATTGTTCAGTCTGGCAGCTGTCTTGATGATGGCGATGCCGACGATGGCTCAGCTCACTGAAGAGGAGCTGGACAGATATACCAACGGTTACAATGCTTCCGGCTATGAGTCGGAGGTGGAGGTGATTGACCCCGGCACTGTGGTGGCGGCGGAAGATGATAATGAGAACATGTCGGGCTCTGATTGGGCACGGCGCGTGAGCAACGGGCTGGACCGGTTGATGCAGAGCGAACTGCTGAAAACCACACAGTTAGGACTGCTCGTGTATGACATGACCGAACAGGCGGTGGTTTATCGCCACAACGACCATCACCGTATGCGCCCCGCTTCGACCATGAAACTGGTGACATCGATTACCGCGCTCGACATGTTAGGCGGCGACTACCAGTTCCGCACCTATCTCTACCACAACGGGCAGGTAGATGAGGAGGGCACGCTGCACGGCAGCCTCTACTGCGCCGGTAGCATGGACCCCACTTTCGGCGCTGATGACCTGACAGCCTTTGCCAATGCTGTGCGTGCCGCCGGCATACGTCGCATTGAGGGTAACATCGTGGCCGACAAGAGTATGAAAGACGACCTGCTGACGGGCTCGGGATGGAGCTGGGATGATGACAACCCTAAACTGTCGCCGCTGCTCGTGGAACGGAAGGACAACTTCGCCGAGCGCCTTTTCCAACTGCTCCGACAGAAGGACATCACCGTGACGGGGAGCGTCACCTCGGGACGCACACCACAAGGAGTGACACAGATTGCCGTCCACCGCACTTCGCTTGACACGGTATTGGAGCGGATGATGAAAAACAGCGACAACCTCTATGCTGAGTCGGTGTTCTATCAGATAGCGGCAGGCGAGGGGAAACCCGGCACCGCCAAGAAGGCTGCCACTGCCATGAAACGATTAGTGAGCCGCTTGGGATTGCCCTCCGAGCGTTATAGCTTTGCCGACGGCAGCGGACTGTCGCCCTACGATTATGTGACGCCCGAGCTGTTGGTGCGGCTGTTGCGCTATGCCGCCGAGCAGCGTGGCATCTACAGCCATCTCTACGAGAACCTGCCCATCGCCGGCGTGGACGGCACCCTGAAAAGCCGGATGAAAGGTACACGTGCCGAAGGCAATGTTCACGCCAAGACGGGTACGGTGACGGGAGTCAGCTCGCTCGCCGGTTATCTCACCGCCTCTAACGGACATAAGATCGTGTTTGCCATCATCAACCAAGGTGTGGCGAAATCGTCCGACGGGCGCGAGTTCCAGAACAAAGTGTGTGAAGTCTTGTGCCGCTGATGAAACAGATACAGGAGTTTGTAGAAAACCTGCTCACCTCGATAGGGTTCGATGGGTCGTCGGTCACCATTATACGTTTTGTGTTTCTGGTGATTGTGTCGGTGCTGCTGGCGTGGCTGGCGGGTTATCTATGCCGGCGCATCGTTCCTCTGGTGGTGAAACTGACCAAGAAGACGGAGAATAAGTGGGACAATGTGCTGCTCAACCGCCGTGTGCTGCTCTCGGCGAGTAATATCGTGCCCGCCGTGGTGGTGTGGCAACTGCTGCCTTGGGTGTTCTACGAATATCCTGTGGTGCAGGAACTGCTTGCACGTGCCACCGCCATCTATATCACAATCATGTCGGTGAAAACGGCCGTGGTGCTCATCGACTCGTTCAAATACCTGGATGACAGCCGGCGCTCTTCGACACAACAGTATTTCCACTCGTTCATGGGGGTACTGAAAATCATCATGATTTTCATCGCGGTCATCATCGTGGTGGCTATCGTCGTCAACCGCAATCCCATGGCTATCATCGCCGGACTGGGTGCCACCTCGGCCATCCTTATGTTGGTGTTCAAAGACACCATCGAAGGGTTAGTGGCGGGCATACGGCTCACCAGCAACGAGATGTTGCACAAGGGCGACTGGATCACGGTGCCCAAGGCGGGCGCTAACGGTATCGTGGAGGATATCACCCTCACCACGGTCAAGGTGCGCAATTTCGACAACACCATCATCACGGTGTCGCCCAAGACGCTGGTTGATGACTCGTTTCAAAACTGGATTGGGATGCAGGAGAGCGCGGGACGGTTGGTCAGCCGCATGGTTTATTTTGACTTCCGCAGCATCAGCATCGCGTCAGATGCACTCAAGACCCGTCTGGCGGAGAAAGGTTACTTCAAGAAGGAGGAGTTGAAAGGCAATCATATCAACCTCACTCTGTACTGTCAATATATGGAGCGTTATCTTCGCGGCCGCGAAGAGGTGAATGCCGAAATGATGCTTATGGTGCGGCAGTTTGAAGCCACTAACACCGGTCTGCCCGTGGAACTCTATTTCTTCCTCAAAGAGAAAGAGTGGGTGGAATACGAACACCAGATGGCCGACATTATGGCGTGGGCTTACGCCTTGGCCAATGATTTCGACCTGAAGATATACGAGCGAGTGGGGGAGAAGTAATTTCCTGCCCCTTGCCCCTTGTCCCTGAGGAACCCCTTAAAAGAAGATTATGAAAATAACAGAAGTAGATTTTTGGAGGCCGTTCATCACCTCTCTTGAGGTCATCAACGGCGAGTCGGTAATCCTCTCAGTCGCTCTCGATGGTGACGGCGATTGGCAGGGGTATGGCGAAGAACGTGTGACGGACGACAACCTCGAATGCATCTCGGTGGAGGAGGCGTTGCAAATTGACCCCACGCTCGCCTCGCTGCCCGACCTCAAGCCCGGACAGGGCGCATGGCGTGAAAACCGCGACAGCGAATGGCAGTTGGAAGAGTAAGGTATCTTGCGGAATTGTGCGTTTTTTAGCAAAAGTATCTTGCGGAATTGTGCAGTTTTTAATAAAAGTATCTTGCGGAATTGTGTAGTTTTTGACAAAAGTATCTTGCGGAATTGTGCGATTTTTAACATAATTATCTTGCAGAATGAAATAATTTGATTAAATTTGCACCTGAAAATCAAAGATTTAAGCGTTATGTTTAAAAGACAATTGTCAGAGCAGCTTAATGGTTGGAGAAATAGTCCTTATCGGAAACCCCTAATCATACGTGGTCCGCGTCAGGTGGGGAAGACAACTATAGTGCGTCAATTTGGAGAAGAATTTGACAGCTATCTGTATTATAATTTAGATAAGGATGAAGATCGTGAACTATTGGAGCGACAAATTCCGCTTGGTCATCTTTTGGAATTATTGTTTGCCCGTCAAGGGCAGGTCTATCAGCCAGAAAAAGCTCTTTTGTTTATTGATGAGATACAAAATTCGCCCAAAACCATGTCGAGGTTGAGATATTTTTACGAAGAATTTCCTCAGCTCTGTGTTGTAGCGGCAGGTTCCTTATTAGAGAACGTGGTTGATGTAAATGCCTCGTTCCCTGTGGGAAGGGTTGATTTTATGGCATTACGTCCATGTTCATTTAGGGAGTTTCTTACAGCATTAAACAAAGAGCATTTGTTTTTCTTTATGGATCAGCCTGATTATTCTGATGCGGTGCATGATGAATTGATGAGCCTTTTCAACCAATACGTCCTTGTCGGGGGCATGCCAGAAGTGGTGGATGGCTATGCAAAGACACATGACTTGTTGGCGCAAAACCAATTGTATAATCAATTGTTGCGGGGCTATGTGGATGATGCAGAAAAGTATGTCAAACGGAGTAAACTGACAGGAGTGGTCAGGATGATACTTGAACGAGGTTGGCAATATGCAGGTGAAACGATTGCTTTGGGCAACCTGGGTGATTCTGGATATACGGCAAAAGAGGTGGGTGAAGCCTTCCGCTTGTTGGAAAAAGCAATGTTGCTCGAGTTGGTGTATCCGACTCAAACAACTGTCATACCCGTGATGCCTCAGTTGCGCAGACGGCCGAAACTGATATGGTTTGACACGGGGTTGGTCAATTATGCTGCAGGTGTGCGTAAGGATGTGCTCAGTGCTAATGACATCATGGATGTGTGGCGAGGCATGGTAGCTGAGCATGTGGTTGCGCAGGAGTTGTTGACGCTGAACGGACAATTCGGACAGCACCGCGCTTTCTGGACGAAGGTGGGTGGTGGCGGCAGTGCTGAGGTGGATTTCCTGTGGGTCATGGATTCTCAAGTCATTCCCATCGAGGTGAAAGCGGGAACGAACGCTCATCTACGTTCACTGCATTCTTTTGTTGATGAATCGCCTCTTGATGTGGCCGTGCGTGTGTGGTCTGGTAAATTTTCTGTCGATGAGGTGCAGACGACCATCAAGCACAAACGATTTAAACTCATCAATCTGCCTTTCTATCTCATAGGTAATTTGGAGCAGATTGTACGGAAGACAATCCATACATGATGGTTTAGTTGTGTCCTCTCAACAATATACTCTTTATGTGGTGTGACCAATAGCCTGTTTGGTTGATAAAAGTGCATTTATATCGTTTCAGAAAAGAAGAGATAACCTGATAATCGTCTCGCAGATGATACGTGCAAACGGCGAAATTTATATTTCCGGGTTCGGAAAACAGTCTTTTGGCTCCATTTAATGCTTTGCGTTCCATTCCTTCGATATCCATTTTGATGAATAACTTTTGGTGTGGATTAGATTTGAAAAAAGAATCAAGTTGCAAGGTCATGTCATCATCGTGGTCTCCTACATATTTAGGTACAATAGTGACTTTCTCCTGCCATGGCTCAAATGTTTTTTTTAAGGCAGCAACCCACTCTTCTTCGCACTCGAAGAGATATACATGCGATACTTGTTCAATGGCCATGAGTGACAAAATACCTTCTGCGGCTCCGACATCAAGTAAAATCCTGTCATTAAAATCTTTGATGTCGTCAAAATACCTGTGGGGTGACCTCGGATCTTGCTCTATCAATAAAGTTTTGAAAAGTCCTTTAACTTTTTCCATTTTTAATTCCTTCTTAAAGTAAAGGCGTTTCTCCGTTCCTGGCAGAAACACGTATGGAAGCCCACATCGTGAATCGTAGTGCGTTTCAGTTTCAAAGTTGTCATATTCATGTCGAAATAGGAAAAGATGATGCGCTTCGCCATATTGGATTATGTATTTGTAGTAAATCATTTTCTTTGACTTCGGACAAAAAATTTGGGAAATATAATAAGGGATGACACCATAGATGATTCGTTTTAATTCTTTAGTTATTCTTTCGCTCATGGGTAGGACACTATTTCAAAAAGTGGACTCCCGACACTCTGACAACAAGAAGGTGTGACTGATATACAAAAAAAGCGTGGGAATCTTACTTTGTCACCCGTCCCGCTTCTGGAGGCTCTGGCATTGCCCTGTCAGTCAGAACGAGCAACGCCGAAGCCCACGCCGATATGATATATACCTGCACAACACCATGAGTACTTGCGTACACACATGTGCTGAATAGAATAGGATATAACATACCCATGAGCATCTACCGTTGCTTTGTATCTCGACTGACATTATTGGAACTGCCAGATTCCCAGAAGCCAAGAACAAAGCGTTAAGTAAACGCTTTTCCTATATATAGGCTCTATGCCCATCACCCTACCCAACGGCAGGCTTCGGTCATAGAACGAGTGCAAAGTTAGTGGCTTTTTTGTAAAATACAAATTTTTTCTATAACAAATGGTTTTTAAGTTATGAAAAACATGTACCTTTGTAGCCGAAGCTTGTTGATGATGCCATCGATTCATCATTATATGAGGACATGACAGATGACACGATAATAAAACAAACAAATAACTATCTATCAATGAAATTAGCTGAAGCATTGAGTCTGCGCAAGGATTTACAAGCGCGCATTGAACAGTTGAAGGTGAGACTGCTCAATAATATCAAGGTGCAGGAGGGTGAACAACCGACCGAAAATCCGAAAGAACTGATGGGCGAACTCAACGGCTGTCTCGACCAACTGGAGACGCTCATTTACCGTATCAACGCCACTAACATGCAAACGGTGCATGAGGGGAAGACCATCACCCAACTGAACGCGGAGCGCGATGTGCTGAAAATGCGGGTGGAGTTTCTGAGGAATCTGTCGAACAGCGCATCACAACTCAACAACCGTTATTCGCGCACAGAAATCAAGACTGTGGCCACCATGGAGGTGAAACCGCTGCGAAAACAGATAGACCAACTGTCGGAGAAGTTGCGGGTGCTCGACCTGAGAATCCAAACCCTCAACTTTACTACGGAATTGGCAGAGGCATAATCTTGAGACGTCCGGACCCTTCTGTTTCGACGAATACGATGTCGGACAGGGTTCGAAACCATTACCGGCAGACTGGCGTAGGGCGAGTTGAACCTGCTTGGATAAGCATCTTATGTGTCTTCGGGGCAAGAAATATTTTATCGCATGTGGCACGCCCCTCATGATAGCATGTAGCAAGGGCTGGCATCTGTTATATCAAGATGCTGGTCCGCACTTCGCACTTCGCAATACCACCAACTGACTATGTCGTCTGTCGGTATCTATTCAAAATCAGGAGCTTGTCAATATTGACGAGCTCTTGATGCTTTCTTTGTCCGTATGTTGGGGAAATGAATACCTTTGAATTCTTGTCGATTAGAATCCTCCTCCCATTCCGCCTTGGGCACCGCCGCCCTGCATGCCGCCGCCCATGCCGCCTTGGCCGTTGAGCTGCTCCTCGCTGCTCTGGTGCTCGATGAAGTCGTCGGTCACTTTCGACTGGCGCATACGCATCTGTTGTTTGCCCTTGCCCAGTTTGATGCTCACGGTGAGCTGCACCTGGCTGATGTTGACGCCGATGGCCTGATTGCTGATAAAGTCTTTACCTTCAGAATAAGTGTCGAGGTGCAGTTTGCCACCCTTGCTCAGACCGGTGACACCCGAGAGACTCACGTTAATTTTGTCGTTGAGGAACGATTTCGAGAGTGTGCCAATCAGCATGTTGAATCCCGATGTCCAACCTTGCAGCGTATAGCTCTTGGTGTTGCCTATCCAGTTCATGCTCAGGTTCATGTCCCAAGGCAGTTTCTGCTGCAGACCCACCATCATGTTGCCCTGCCATCCGTTGTTGCTCGTGTCGAGCGACGGGCTTTTCATGTCCACATAGGTGATGCCGCCATTGAGCATGAGGCGTGTGGTGGTGGTGAGCGAGTAGTTGGCGTAGAGGTTTAGTCCCAGTTGGTGGCGTTTCATCATGTTGCCGTAGGTGGTGTTGAGCAGGTTCTTATCGTCGTAGAAGCTGTATTGCTCGATGGCGTTGTCGCAGAAGCTGTAGCGCAGCGTGGCATTCATCATGAATTTCTGCGAGAAGGAGTTGAACACCATCTGCACGTTGTGTGTCTTCTCCACGTCGAGGTCGGGGTTGCCGTATGAGACCATGGTGGGACTGCTGTTGTCTCTGTAGGGGTTCAGATAGGTGATGCCCGGGCGGGAGATGCGCATGTTGTAGGTGAGTCCGATGTTTTGCGTGGGCGCGAGCGAGTAGGAGAGGCTGGCCGAGGGAACAAATGTGCCGTAGTCTTTGGAGAAATCTTCTCCGTTGCCTTTCTTGTATTCCACATCCTGCCAGGTGTGCTCATAGCGCAAGCCGGCTTTGGTGCTCCATTTCTGTCCCCATTTCGACTCCAGTTCGGCATAGCCGGCCAGGATGTTGTTCTTATAGAGATAGTCCATACTCATGGCGTCGTTGTACTCATCATTGAGGTAGTATTTCGAGTCGGACGAGTTGCGGCGGTTCAAGTATTTCAGTCCGGTGTTGAGCGTCTGTGTGGCGCTCAGCGGGGTGGTGTAGTCCGCTTGTATGGTGTGCTCCGTCGATTTCTCGCGGTTGTCGGTATAGCGGTTGGTCATGATGTCGATGGGTGTGCCATCGCCGTTGTCGATGGGGTCGAAGATGGTCTCGTTCTCACCTTTGATGGGACTGTAAGAGAACTGGTAGGTCAGCGTGAGCAGTTTCGTGTGCTCCTCGTTGAAAAAGCGTGAGTAGTCGGTGGTGGCGGTGAATGATGTGCGTTTGTTCTTCGACATCATCTCGTTGCCATACGTGAAACCGTCGCCGTAGAAGCCGCCGCTCATCGTGGTGGTGGGATGACCGGTGTTCTTCATGTTGAACTGATTGATGCTGAAGGTGGCATTGAGGCTGTTCATCGGGTCGAAGTCATAGCCGAAGTTCAAGCTACCCATCATAAACGGTATCTTTGTGTCGCCCTTCTGATAATACTTGGTGGTCATGGTGCCCATGTCGCTGTATTGCTCGCGCGTCATCTCCACCTCGGTGCCTTTGTTGTTCATGTAGTTGTAGAATCCGTTCACACCGATGGAGAGTTTCCCTTGCTGGGCGTTGGCGAACAGGCCGGCGCCCACGCCGCGAGTGCTGACACCCAGCTGAGCCGTGGCGGTGTAGCCGTTGAGCGACTCCTGTGCCATGGGGTTTTGTTTGTTCATGATGATGTTGAGTACGCCGCCAGCACCCTCGGCATCATATTTGGCGCCGGGGTTGGTCACCACCTCGATGCTTTTCACCACAGACGCGGGCATCGACTTGAACACCTGTGAGGGGTTCGACGACATCATCACGTTGGGTTTGCCATCGACGTACACTTTAAAACTGGAGGCGCCGTTCACCGTGATGTTATCCTGGCCGTCAACGGTCACCATGGGCACCTTGCGCAGCATGTCGAGCACGGTGGCCGATTTCGACTCCGTGTCGTCAGCCACACTGTAGCTCATCTTGTCGGTTTCCATCTTCACCAGTGTTTTGTGGGCTACCACTTCCACACCTTCGAGCATCTTCGAGTCGTCGGTGACATAGACCGTGCCGAGGTCGATGACGGAACCGTTGAGGTTGAGTTGCCGTGTCACCATGTTCTTGCCTACAGCCGAGAAGGTGATGGTGAACAGGCCGGAGCCTTCCACCTCTTGGTTGATGTGTCCGTCGGCATCGGTCACCGACATGGCTACAGTTTTTTCGGTTTCGTTACCCTGATAAACACGCACGGTGGCGTAAGGCTCGGTCTCGCCGCTGATGGAGTCGGTGAGCACGCCTTTAATCGTGTTGGTCTGTGCTGTCGCCATCGTTGCGATGGTCAGCGCGAATGAGAGAATAGTTAGAAATCTTTTCATGTCTTTTTACCTTTTAATTGATTTTCTGGTGCAAAGGTAGTTCGATAAACATGTTCTTGCAAGTGTTTTTCGACGAAATGCCGCGAATGTTTCGACAAGTATAGTATTTTGGAACGTTTTTGTCACATAGGAACATGGATGATTAGACATAGGAACATAGGGACATAGTTTTTTTAGACAAAGGAACATAGGGACATAGTTTTTTTTGACAAAGGAACATAGGGACAAAAAATAGGGACAAAAAACATAGGGGCAGAAATATGCCCCTATGTTCCTATGTCAAAATAAGATTGGCGTCAGTCTTTGTCTATTTTCCACAGCTCGTTGAGCTTTTGCTGAACGGCCTCGGGCAGGTCGGGAATCTTGTTTTGGCGCTCAAATTGTTGGATGGCCTCGTACGATTTTTCCAACTTGTTGTCTTTCTTTATCTGTTTGACCTCGTCTTTGGTCGCATAAGCGCGCTCGATGGAAAACACCTGCACAAGCATGAAGTTGTGTATCAGCGAACCATCCTTTCCCACTTCGTCGTAATCGCTCAGATATTGCTGCATGACGAAATCTTCAGGAAGGTAGTTGCCGTCCTCGTCAATCTGGTAGATGGTGAAGTCGGCATCCTTGCAGTTCTTCTTTTTCTCGTCGCGTGCCTCTAACTTCTTAATCTTCTTTTCGTTGCCTCCTGCCTGCACTTTGTGCTTGTGTATTAAGTGGCTGTCGTAGGCGAAGT
>CAMJFC010000089.1 GCA_946404865.1 uncultured Prevotellaceae bacterium | reverse complement strand
AGACGATGACGATGGGAGGGGAACTGGCTGGCGCCCTTGCGGATACAACGCCTCCCTTTCGGAAACGACGCAACTGAAGACGATGACGATGGGAGGGGAGCTGGCGAATTAGAACACTCAACACTCAACATTAAAACATTAAAACATTATATGCAAGAAACAAGACAAAACCGGATAGCCAGACTCCTGCAAAAGGAACTGAGCCTGATTTTTCAATCACAGACGCGCTCAATGCACGGCACCATGGTGAGCGTGACACGCTGCCGCATCTCGCCCGACCTGAGCATCTGCACCGCCTACCTGAGCATCTTCCCCTCTGAGAAAGCCGAGGAGATGATTAAAAACATCAACACCAATACGAAAACCATCCGCTACGAATTGGGCACCCGCGTGCGCAACCAACTGCGCATCATCCCTGAGTTGCGCTTCTTCGTCGATGACTCGCTCGACTACATCGACCATATCGACGAGTTATTGAAGGGCGGAACAGCCAAGGATGGGGAGACGGACAAAGCAGGAGAAACGGCTCAGGAAGGAGAGTCGGACAAAAAAGAAGAAACGACTAAAGAAGGAGAGTAGTCTTCATGAACTTTCCGTTCTACATCGCACGGCGCTATCTCTTCTCGAAGAAGAGCACCCATGCCATCAACATCATCAGCGGCATCTCAGTGGGAGGTGTCGCCGTGGCCACGATGGCATTGGTGGTGACGCTGAGCGTGTTCAACGGTTTCCACGACCTTGTCGCCTCGTTCTTCACGGCCTTTGACCCTCAAATCAAGGTAGTGCCGGCCATGGGCAAGTCAGCCCCTGCCGACGACCCTATACTCAATGAGATACGCTCGCTGCCACAAATCGACGTGGCAACGGAATGCGTGGAAGACATGGCACTCGCCGTGTTTAATGAGCGGCAGGTGATGATTCGCGTGAAAGGAGTGGACGACAACTTCGGCGAGCTGACGCACATCAACGAAATCTTGTATGGCGACGGCGAATTCCGGCTACAAGCCGCCAACCTGCAGTATGGCACGCCGGGCATACAGCTGGCCTACCAGTTGGGCATGGGCGCACGCTGGCCGGGATTCATGCACATCTATGCGCCCAAACGCGAGGGGCAGCTCGACCTGAACAATCCCGATGCGGCTTTTGTAGAGGATTCGCTGCTCTCTTCGGGGGTTGTCTTCTCGGTCAAACAAGCGAAATACGACCGTGATTATATCATCACTCCCGTGGCCTTCGCACGCAACCTCTTCAGTCAGCAGGGAATGATTACCTCGCTTGAGCTGCGCTTGAAGTCGGGCAGCAGTTTCGATGCCGTGAAAAACGAGATAAAAAAAATCGCCGGCGACAAGTATCTGGTACTTGACCGCGACGAGCAACAGGCAGAGACCTTCAATATCATGAAGATAGAGAAACTGTTAGCCTATATCTTCCTGACCTTTATCTTGATGGTGGCTTGTTTCAACATCATCGGTTCGCTGTCGATGCTGATCATCGACAAGAAAGACGATGCAGTGACCTTGCATAATCTCGGTGCCAGCAACCAACAGATATCACGTATCTTCCTGTACGAAGGGCGCATGATAGGCGTGGCTGGCGCTGTCATCGGCATTGTCATCGGTCTGCTGCTCTGTTGGGCGCAACAGACTTTCGGCATCGTCCGTTTGGGCGACAGCAGCGGCAATTTCGTGGTTGACAGCTATCCCGTGAGTGTGCATTTCTGGGATATTGTCATCATCTTCTTCACCGTCATCGCCGTAGGATGGCTTGCCGTCTGGTATCCTGTCAGGAACATGAGCAAGAGGCTTGCTCCAACTCCACATGCTCCACAGTCACATCCTCATGAAGAAAAATCTGAGCCTGCGACTTAAAGGTATCAGGATTTTCCGTGGTCATATAACGTACTGTGGCACTACGCGAACAACGGGCATCCAAATCGGGATGACGTTGTAAGTAACGGCACAGACTGTCGGCCACGTATTCGCCCTGCGGCACGATGCGCACTCCCGCAGGCAGGTATTTCACGATTTTTGGCATTAACAACGGATAATGCGTACACCCCAACACGAGCGCATCGATTTCGGGATCTTTGCGCATCACTTCATCGATGCGCTTCTTCACAAAATAGTCAGCTCCGGGACTGTCGGCCTCATGATACTCCACCAGCGGCACCCAGAAGGGACAAGCCACCCCCGTCACCTGAATGTCGGGGTATAACTTATGGATTTCCAACTCATAGCTCTGACTTTTGATGGTGCCTTCGGTGGCCAGGATGCCGATATGACGGTTCTCGGTGAGCGACCCTATCACCTCGGCCGTAGGACGAATCACGCCCAACACACGACGCTGCGCATCCCACTGAGGCAGGTCGTTCTGCTGAATACTGCGCAAAGCCTTGGCCGAAGCGGTGTTACATCCCAAGATGACAAGGTGACACCCCATCTCAAACAGTTTCAGCACGGCCTGACGTGTGAACTCATAGACGACATCGAACGAACGCGGACCATAAGGTGCCCGCGCATTGTCGCCCAAATACAAGAAATCATATTCGGGCAACACCTGACGGATGCCATGCAAGATGGTCAGTCCGCCATAACCACTGTCGAAGATGCCAATGGGACCGGGTGTCTGAGGCAAGCTATTCATTTCAGCCTCGACTGTATGAGTTCGTTCACATCCTCGCCCATAGCGGCATCCACATACTGCACGCTGTCGCCGTCGGTGTTGAGTATCAAGGTGAAACCATAGGCTTCGCCCACGGCACGTACGGCAGCCGACAGACGCTCTTTCACAGGTGCCATGGCCTCTTGCTCGGCCTGACGCAACAAACGTTCAGCCTCGCGCTTGAAACTGATGTTCTTCACCATCAGTTCCTGCAGTTCACTCTGACGTTTTTGCAGGATGGTGGGTGCGAAATCACGCTGCCCGTCGAGAAACTCCTCGTATTTCTTGTTGAACTCGTCTTCCACGCGCTGGGTCTCCGCAGCATACTGCGAACGCAGATTGGCCAGGTTGTTTTGAGCGGTCTGATAGTCGGGCATTGACTTCAGCACCTTATCGTAACTGAACAGGCCGATTTTCACTTGAGCCCCGGCAGAAAGCGCCAGAAACAGGGAGAAGCATAAAATGATAATTTTCTTCATATAGCAAAGCCATAAATCCCCTCTCCTGAAAGAAGAGGGGACGGGTTAACGGGATTATTTCATTTTCAGCAGTTGTGCTTTCACATCCGCCGTCACATCCTTGCTGATATCGGTGTTGATGTAAGGCACACTGCCCGTCTGCATGATATAGACATAGCCGCCAGCCTTGCCTACAGCCTCGATGGCCTGCATCACCTTCTGGTAGATGGGCTGCATCTTGTCGTTCTGAGCTTTTTGGAAAGCCTGTTGGTTCTGCTGGGCCTGCTCTGTGATTTTCTGATACATTTCCTGCAACTTAGCCTCAGTCTCCTGCTGCTTTGTGGCATTCATCGTGCTCTTATTTTTGTCGTAAGCCTCGGCCTGACGCTGCAACTCAGCCTGTGAGTCGGTCAGTTCCTTCTCATACTGTTTGCCAAGCGTCTCAAGTTCTTGCTGTGCCTTGGTAAATTCGGGGAGTGACTGAATCACATCTTCCGGGTTCACATGTCCGAACTTTTGTGCCATCATAGCCATTGGCACGAACATCATCATGATTAAAAATAATTTTTTCATTGCTTTGTTTTCTAATTTGATTTTTTATGATTGAATGATATTTTCTTAATAACCGAGTTTTTCCAGCACCTCGTTGCTGATGTCGATTTTCGGTGAACCGAAAATGATGCCGGCGTCGCTGGCACGGTCGAGCACGAGCGAGTAGCCGCGTGTTTCGGAGATATCTTTGATGACATTGTATATCTCTTCCTGAATCGGTGCCATCAGACTCTCACGTTTTTTGAAGAGCTCGCCCTCCGGACCGAAATACTTCTTCTTCAGTTCGCTGGCTTCCTTCTCTTTGTTCATGATCTCTTCCTGCTTCTTTTTCTTTTGCTCTTGCGAGAGGAACACCACTTCGTTCTGATAGTTCTTATACATGGTACCTGCCTCTGTATTAAGCGCCTCAACCTCAGCCTGCCATTTCTTCGACACTTGGTTCAGCTGCTCATTGGCACGCTCATACTGGGGCACGTGTTTCAGGATATAGTCCATATCCACCAATGCGAACTTCTGCGCTTGCGCTGCTATGCCTACCAGGCACATCAGGCATACCATCATTATTTTTTTCATATTCTTTTATAATTAGGAGTTTAGGAGTTTGGGAGTTTGGACATTAGTTGGGTGCACTCTTCCTTTTGACGCTCCACAAGGGCGTGGGTTACACCGGGACGTTGTTTTTTAATGATTTTTTGCTAAAATTCCTGTCCGAGGATGAAGTGGAACTGACTTCCGCCACGTTTGTATGACGAGCCGTCAATGACGCGGTCGAAACCATAAGCCCAGTCGATACCCATCAGTCCCACCATCGGGAGGAAGATACGCACACCGACACCGGCACTCCGCTTCATGTCGAAGGGATTGAAGTTTTTCGTGTTCGTCCACGCATTACCCGCCTCCAGGAAACCGAGTCCATAGATGGTGGTGTTGCCCAACATGAGGGGATAGCGCAACTCGAGCGACATACGGTCATAAGCATAACCTTCTGAACCGTAGGGCGTGAGTGAACCGTTCTCATATCCACGCAGTCCGATGGTCTCTTCGGCATAGCCAGTGGAGTAACCGCTCATACCGTCGCCACCCATGTAATACGTCTCGAAGGGCGATTTCTTATACTTATTAAACGAACCCAGGATACCGAATTCCAACCGGGTCATGAGTACCAGACATTTCACCCCGCTGGTGAGTGCGGTGAATGTACGAGCCTTGAACTTCCACTTGTGATATTCCACCCAGCGGTATTTCTCCTGCTGCTCACGGTTGTAGTTGGGCGTATTGGGGTTGTTGGCCAAATGCTCGTAGTCTTTGTTGTCCCATACCGACCATGGCGGTGTGATGGAGAGCGACGCTGTGAACTCACTACCCTTACGCGGGAACAACTGGTTGTCGGTAGAGGTACGGTTGAGCGAGATATTGAGGTTCAAGTTGTTGGAGTTACCGTTGGTCATCAGGAAGTACCTCCAGTTTTTCAGCATATACCGTGTGTAGGCGAGCTGAACAGAGAGCGAGAAGTAATCGTCGGGCCAGCGCAGACGTGTACCCCATCCGAGCGACGCACCCAGCATCTGCACATATTTGTCGGGGTCGTAATAGCTCTCGTAGTTATTATACGCATTGAAATTGCCGTAACCATACATATACAGGTTCAGGTTGCGCATATACCCACTATTATAATAGGTGTTCGACACGTCGGTCTGTTTCGAATAATAGACACCGAAGCTGAACTGGATGGGTCGCTTGCCGCCGAACCATCCGGTGGAGTACGACAGATTGCCCGAATAGTAATACCGTCCGTTACTCTGGAATCCCAACGACAGTTGCTCGCCATCGCCCACGGGCAGAATGCCACGATGCTCCTTATTGCGGTTGAAGAGGTTGGCCATGGAGAAGTTGTTCAGTTTCAGCGCAATACGTCCGATGACACCGGTCTGTCCCCATCCGAGTGAGAATTCCACCTGATCGTTCGACTTCTGCTCCAGATTCCAGTTGATATCCACCGAACCGTCATCGTAGTTGGGCTGCACATCGGGTTCCACCTTCTCCGGGTCGAAGTGTCCCATCGACGCTAAGTCGCGCGCCGAACGTTGCAGGGCCTCTTTCGAGAAGAGGTCGCCGGGTTTGGTACGCAGCTCACGGCGCACCACATTCTCATAGAGCCTGTCGTTGCCGTTGATACGCACATGACTGATGTGTGCCTGCGTTCCCTCTCTGATGCGCATCTCCAGGTCGATGGAGTCGCCCACGATATTGATTTCAGTGGGATCCAGCTGATAGAAGAGGTAACCGTTGTTCCAATACAGGTTGCCCACGGCATCCTCGTCCTCCGACAGTCGTTTTTTGAGCAGTTTTTGGTTATACACATCACCTTTTTGCATACCGAGGCTTCTGCTCAGCATATCCGTCGAATAGACGGTATTTCCTGCCCATGTGATATTACGGATGTAATACTTCTGCCCTTCATCCACCTTGACATAGACATTGACGTGCTTCTCGTCGTAGTTCCACACGCTGTCGGCCACGATAGTGGCGTCGCGGTATCCGTATTCGTTGTATTTATCAATCAGGTTCTGCTTGTCTTCCTTCCAGCGGTCGGGTGTGAATTTTTTCGATTTCAGGAAGGTGGCGAGTTTACCCGCCTCGTGAGTTTTGGCAAAGGCACCCTTTCTGAAGAGTCCGCCTTTGATTTTCCCGTCAGAGAGTTTTTCGTTGCCTTCGATGATAATCTCATGCACCTTCATCTTCTCTTTCTTATCCACGACCACATCGAGGATGACCTGTCCCGGGTTGCCGGCGTCATCGCGTTGTACGATACTGATATCGGCATTCTTATATCCTTTGTCGTCGAAATAACGCTTGGCGAGGATTTTAGCACGGTCGATGATGTTGGGTGTCACCTGTCCGCCCTTGATGATACCCAGTTTCTTCTCCATGTCCTCACGCTCCGACTTTTTCAGTCCTACGTAGTTGATGTTCGACACGCGGGGGCGCGCCGACAGTTGGATGTGCAGATAGACCTTGTCGCCCACAATCGAGTCGGCGGAGATAGACACGTCGGAGAACAGTCCGTGGCGCCAATAACGTTTCACGGCATCGGTAATCTCATTGCCAGGCACCGACACTGCCTGCCCGATACGCAGTCCGGAGATGCCTATCAACACATAGTCTTCGTAGCCTTCAATCCCGGAAACGGTGAGTCCTGCGACGGTACATTCACGCGGTGTACCGGCATACGAGATATCGGGGCGCACGATTTTCATCTGCGCGTGCAGGGCACTGCACCAAAGCAGCAGTCCCAACAGCCCTATGATTTTTTTCGATATCATTATTTTATTCTTCAAGTATCGCATTCGCCCAACTTCTTCTACTTCTTCAACGTGCGAATGTTGAGCTATATTATTCTATTTTGGTTCTCTCCCTCGCAGCCGCTTATTCAGTCGTTGCGTCAACGACCCTGCCATAGCGTCGCTGCCGGTGCTGGTAGTCAGCGATGGCCTTGTGCAGGTCCTCCTCGTTGAAATCCGGCCAATAGGTGTCGCAGAAATACAACTCAGAGTAAGCGATCTGCCAGAGCAGGTAGTTGGACACCCTGACCTCGCCGCCCGTTCGGATGAGCAGGTCGGGGTCGGGCATGAACGATGTTTGCAGCCGGCTCGAGATGAGTTCCTCGGTGATGTCGGCCTCGTCCAAGCGTCCTGCCTTCACATCAGCGGCAATGCTGCGGGCGGTCTCGGTCAGCTCCCACTTCGATGAATAACTCAGCGCCACCACCATCGTCATGGTTTTGTTGGCGGCGGTGTGCTCCTCCGTCTCGCGCAGTTTCTGCCGCACATTGTCGGGCAACCGCTGCAAGTCGCCGATGACACGGAACCGCACATCGTTCTTCATGAAAATCTCATCCTCGAGCGAAGTGAGCACCAATCCCATCAAGGCGGCCACCTCGTCGGAGGGCCGGTTCCAGTTCTCGGTCGAGAAGGTGTAGAGGGTCAGATACTTAACCCCTATGCGCGTACACTCCGAGGTGATGCGTCTCACGGTGTCCACACCGGCCTGATGGCCATAGCTGCGCGGTTTGCCCTGTGCCTTGGCCCATCTGCCGTTGCCATCCATGATGATGGCGATGTGTTCTGGTATCTTATCCATTGATTCTTAAACTTTTAACTTTGTTCATGACTCCCTCACCACCTCATCTCCTCACTCGTCATCATTATGACATGTGCGGCATTTCGCGCTGAAACTGTAGGTGAGCGTCACTTGCAACATGCCATAGCAGTCGGTGTTCTTGAAGAGTCCGGTGCTTTTGATGTGGTAGGGGTCTTTCGACCCGTCGAGCTCATCGCTCATCGACAGGTGCATCGCCCACTCCACGCCCACGTTCATTCGGTCGCGTACCTTATATTTTACGCCTACGCCAAAAGGCACGTTGGCGGTGAACACGTTTTTATCGGCCTTGACATAGGTGACCCCGATGCCGGCGAAGACGAAGGGCACCACGCGCTTGGCACCCCGATAGTCACGTCCTGTGCCGTATGGCAGCAGGTTGTATTCAAACACCGTGCCCAGGTCCACCAGCGAATTGTCGAAGGTGTATGGTTCCGGGTGAGCTTCGGGGTAGTATGTCTTCTCGTCCTCGGATGAGCCTTTCAGTTTGCCGTAGCTCAGGTTCATCTTCAGTCCGCAGTAAGGATTGAACACTCTGCGGAAGATGGCCGAAGCCATGGGCTGCAGGTTTTTCACCAGACTGCTGTTGTAGTCGCCCGTATAGTTGACGAGTCCTGCACCGCCACCTATCTCCATGCGGTATTCCACGTCGCCTTGTGCCCGGAGGTTGGCCACGCAAAACAGCATCATGAGAAAGAATAAGCTACGGCGCATGAGCAACATCTTTTTTATCGGTAGATTCGTTGTATCTCATCCCAGCCCAGCCGGTTGAGCCGTCCACGCCACACCTGTCCGCTGCCGCCGGCGACAAGCCACAGGAAATGGCTGTCATCGCAAGCGAGCGCAAAGGCACCGTTTGACGAGAATCCTGCAGGCAGCACGAAACGGCTGTCGGTCAGCCAGTTCAAGCCGCCGTCGGGACTATAGTAGAATTGAGCGAAGGGAGCCACGGTGCTGCCACCGATGCCCTCGGCACCGAGTGCGAGGGTGCCCTCCCCATACGCCACGGTAGTGAGTTGTCGCATACGCGGCAACAGATACATGTTCGGTTCTGTGGGACAATACATCCACCGGTTCAGACCGTCATTAGCATCAGCATCCATCACCTTGACCCACGTGACACTCCATTTGTCGTCGGGGTAGTCAGTCAGCGAACGGTTGCCCGTCATGACGACGCGCATCGCAGCAGCATCGGTCTTGAGCGGGTGATAAGCGAACGAGACATCTTGTGTGGGCAGATAGGCTGCATCGCCATCGATGCCCGCGGCATTCCACGTCACACCGTCATCCGACTCCATCCATGTGCCGTCAGCCCCGATGCCGAACAGCTTTCCGTAAGCACTGCCCACCAGGCGCTGCAACGACGGAGAGCCCAACTCAGTCCAATGGTCGCCGGTAGTCGTCCACATCTTTCCGTCAATGAAGGCATAGAGCTGTTCACTCGCCACAGCCACATTCTCATAGAGATTGGCAGGCAGAGACACTTCAGTGTCGGGGGTGTGGCGCGTCCAGATGTCGCCATCATTCAGCGCGGTGCTGTAGAGGCTTCCCGTAGTGCCATCGCTTCCCACCACGTAGAGGCGCCCACCGCATACGAGTCCTTTCATGGCCGTCAAGCTCTGGAACCATTCGTTAGCATTTTTCGCCGTCCAGGTGAAGTCATCAGCCTTCTGCTTATGCACATTCACCCGCACCGTATAGTTACGGCTCTCCTTGCTGTTCATCGCAAAGACCACGACCTGACGGGGCTGCGAGAAATCGACAGAGTCAGCCGAAGAATGATAGAAAATGGTATCGCTGATCAGGCTCTTGATGCCTACCGCACCCGAGTTTTTGGTTGTGATGGTGCAGATGACGTGCTTGGCATCAGTACCGTATGGCAAAGAGTCGGGATTGTATATCTCGCGGTTCACCTGGTCAATATAAAACTTATATTGGCTGCCGGCGTACACCTCTTTGCTGATGTATTGCGAGCCGTCGTCGGCTGTCGCTGTATCATATCGGTTCATCGCGCCCAGCGTGAAGCTCAGCACCGCCGTATCATTATAATAGACAGTTTCATTATCATCGCCGCTGTTGAGGCATGACCCCAAAAAGATGACAGCCGACAACAACATGGACAATCTGAAAAAACCTTTTTTCATTGTCTTAAAATGGTAAATTGCAATTTTGGATGCAAAAGTAATGAGAAATCCTCAAATAAACTCCCTTTTTGCCACATTATTATACAATTTATGGAATAAAAGCACTTTTTTTAAGGTCTGTTTAGAATTATTATGCGGCGCACGCCAGTTACCCGCCCCTATATATTACCGACCTTCCCTGCTTAAAGATTTTGTTCGCTTAAGGACTCAATCGCCCCTACATGGGAGGGGAGCTGGCTGACGCCCTTAGAATCACATTTTAAAGTGGACTCATCATTTCGCACTCAACAATCATTTGACCTACATCAAAGAAACGGACAAAACAGATAAAATGCGGTGAAAAAGTTTGGTGCGAGCCCCCAAAAACCTGTACCTTTGCATCGTGTTCGTGAGAATACTACGTTTCATTAGGTTAGTAGTTTGATAGATTTTTTAAGGTAAAGATTATGTTATTAGATTTAGAAACAACTGCGACACTGGGATTTACGTTGATGATGACAATTTTGAGCATCATCACTTTGGTGAAAACCAGCAATCGTTAAAGATGTTTTCAGGAGGCCGGGATGAGCGATTCATGTCGTCCTTCTTTTTTTTATGCCGTAGCCCCACCCCCATCCCTCCCGAGGGAGGGGAGTAGATACCATGCTTCCCGCTATTCCCCTCGGTCATGAATGCCAATTCCACATTTTTCGGTCATAGACCTCAACAACTCGT
>CAMJFC010000088.1 GCA_946404865.1 uncultured Prevotellaceae bacterium | reverse complement strand
TCGGTATATTCGTGCTATTAGTGTTCGTTTAAATCCCCCTCGGCCGTTAGGCCGACTATTCCTTGATTCCTATGTTCCGTAGACATAGAATTTGTGGTATTCGTTGTTATTGTCTGCGACGCTACACGAATAGGCATCAATTGTCCATCAATTATTCATCAATCATATTTATGATTCATTCGGCCTCGGAGAAAGGTCAAAAAAATCCTCTGCCCAAAAGAGCAGAGGATATATCAAAATCGTAACCACTCCCCACGCGGGGGTGAGGCCTTTTTAGAGTTTCGGTCCAGCAGCCACGAGCGCCTTACCAGCCTCGTTGCCCTCGTACTTCACGAAGTTCTTGATGAAGCGGCTGGCCAGATCTTTAGCCTTCTCGTCCCATTCAGCACGGTTCTGGTAGGTGTCGCGAGGATCCAGGATGCCCCATGCCACGCCGTCCAACTGTGTGGGCACTTCGAAGTTGAAGTACGGGATGCGCTTGGTGGGAGCCTTCAGGATAGCACCGCCCAGGATAGCGTCGATGATGCCACGGGTGTCCTTGATGCTGATGCGCTTGCCTGTGCCGTTCCAACCGGTGTTCACCAGATAAGCCTTGGCACCGCTCTTCTCCATGCGTTTCACCAGTTCCTCAGCGTACTTTGTGGGATGCAACTCGAGGAAAGCCTGACCGAAGCAAGCCGAGAAGGTAGGAGTGGGCTCAGTGATACCACGCTCTGTACCAGCCAACTTAGCAGTGAAACCGCTCAGGAAGTAGTATTTGGTCTGCTCGGGGTCGAGGATAGACACCGGGGGCAGCACGCCGAAAGCGTCGGCGCTCAGGAAGATGACGTTCTCAGCGGCGGGACCAGCGCTCTTGCCGTAGATGGGCTTTACAATCTTCTCGATGTGCTCGATAGGATAGCTCACGCGGGTGTTCTCGGTCACGCTCTTGTCAGCGAAGTCAATCTTACCGTCCTCAGCCACAGTCACATTCTCCAACAGCGCATCGCGGCGGATAGCGTTGTAGATGTCGGGCTCGCTCTCTTTGTCGAGGTTGATCACCTTGGCATAGCAGCCGCCCTCGAAGTTGAACACACCGTCGTCGTCCCATCCGTGCTCGTCGTCACCGATGAGCAGACGTTTCGGATCGGTCGAAAGGGTGGTCTTACCCGTGCCGGAGAGTCCGAAGAAGATAGCGGTGTTCTTGCCTTCCATGTCGGTGTTGGCAGAGCAGTGCATAGCTGCGATACCCTGCAAGGGGAGGAAGTAGTTCATCATCGAGAACATACCCTTCTTCATCTCACCGCCGTACCAAGTGTTGATGATGCACTGCTCGCGGCTGGTGGTATTGAAGGCCACGCAAGTCTCGCTGCGCAGACCCAGCTCCTTGTAGTTCTCCACCTTAGCTTTCGAAGCGTTGTAGATGACGAAGTTGGGCTCGAAGTTCTCCAACTCGGCCTCGCTGGGCTGGATGAACATATTCTTGATGAAGTGAGCCTGCCAGGCCACCTCTACGATGAAACGCACAGCCAGGCGTGTAGCCTCATTGGCACCACAGAAAGCGTCCACCACAAACAGGCGTTTGCCACAAAGCTCTTTCACGGCAATCTCTTTCACGGTCTTCCACACCTCTTCGCTCATGGGGTGGTTGTCGTTGGGATAACCCTCGGTGGTCCACCACACTTTGTCGTGGCTGTTGGCATCGTCAACGATATATTTGTCCTTAGGCGAACGACCGGTATAGATACCTGTCATCACGTTCACAGCGTCAAGCTCAGTCACCTGACCCTTGTCAAAACCAGTGAGACCCTCTTTGGTCTCCTCCTCGAACAACACTTCGTAAGAAGGATTGTAAAGCACCTCGGTAGTACCGGTGATTCCGTACTGCTCCAAAACTGACTTGTCAAACTTTGCCATTTTTCTTTTCTTTGTATGAATTGTTAATAAAATCCGGTGCAAAATTACAGAAAAATCATCTCATAATCGACTTTGCACACCGAAAAAACGTTGTGCAAAGCCACATTTTTGGTTAAACTTTATAAAATCCGCCCCACTCATCCGAATTTTGCCACACGCAGTTAGCAAAAAACACTAACTTTGCAGGGGGGAAATTGGAGGTAAGAGGTAAGAGGTGTGCTTGGAGGTGAGAGGTAAGAGGTGAGAGGTAAGAGATATGCTTAGTGCACGAAAACGTGTAGAACACTCAACCCTAAGCCCTAAACCCTAAACCTTTTTAGAACACTAAACCCTCATCCCTAAACCCTAAACCATATTAAA
Source organism: uncultured Prevotellaceae bacterium (assembly GCA_946404865.1). Lineage (GTDB taxonomy): Bacteria > Bacteroidota > Bacteroidia > Bacteroidales > Bacteroidaceae > Prevotella. The sequence goes on along the minus strand of CAMJFC010000088.1, from coordinate 8,777 downwards.
AACCACATAAAATGAAAATCATCAACCTCAGCGACAACAATTCCGTGATTAACCAATATCTCGCAGAGATACGTGACACACATTATCAGCAGAGCCGTCAGCTCTTCCGCAATAACATCAAGCGCATCGGCGAGATGATGGCCTATGAGATATCCAAGACCCTCAGTTACGAGAAACGCGAGGTGACCACGCCGTTGGGCGTCGCCCCGGTCAATGTGCCGGCCGACCGACTGGTCATCGGTACCATCCTGCGCGCCGGACTGCCCTTCCACGAGGGTTTCCTCCACGTGCTCGACCATGCCGACAACGCTTTCATCTCCGCCTTCCGCATGTACACCAACCGCGAACACACCGAGGTGGGCATCCACACCGAATATATGGCATCGCCGAGCGTGGGCGGCAAGACACTCATCATCGCCGACCCCATGCTGGCTACAGGAGGTTCGATGGCCGCCTGCTACGAGGCACTCGCCAAGACGGGTACGCCTGCAGCCCTGCACATCGCCTGTGTCATAGCCACCGAGGAGGGTCTCGAGGTGGTGCGACAGGCCGTGCCCGACGACACCACCGTCTGGTGTGCCGCCATCGACCCGGGCATGAACGCCAACAAATATATCGTCCCCGGCTTCGGCGATGCCGGCGACCTCTGCTACGGCGGGAAACTGTAACAAAGCCCCCAACCCTCCCCAGTTAAAATCACTGTAAAGAACTCATTGTATGGGGGAAGGGGAGTTAATATCAAAAGTCAAGTGGACAGGTTATGCGTCAAAGTACCTGTCCACTTGACCTAATTGTGAATAAACGCCATCAAAGGGGCGTTATGCCACCACTCTTTTTGCGGATATACGTGCGACGGTCAGTGTTTATTATCAGTTCATCACCGCTTGGGTTGATGTCCAAAATTCTTTCCCCGTTAGGAGCGCTCCAGTGGAATGCATACGTAGAACTGCCGATACCACGTTGTTGCAACTTCTTGTTGTCCGATGGATTAATTCGGTACAAATATGCACCTACTTTACATTCTTGTGCCATAATTATTTTACTTCACCTCCCACGTATCGTTGGTCTCGAGCAGTTCCATGAAGTTATGGTACTTCTTCTGGGCACTCACCTGGGCAATCTGCTCGTGCACGGCGGCCTCGTAGGTGGGAGCAGCCACGTCGCGGATGACGCCGAGAGCCACGGGGAAACCGTTCTCCGGGTCCATCATGGCAAGTTTCAGCTGCAGGGTATTGTCCTCGCAGTGGGCGTCGTGGACGAGGATATCGTCGAGCGTGACACCATTCTCACCGATTTTCACCACCTTCAGTCCGAATCCTTCCTGCATCAGTCCGTACTCGTCGTTCTCGCCAAAGACAAGCTTTTCACCATGGCGCACGTAGATGGCGTTTTTCTTACGCCCCTCCTTGGTATAGACAGAGTCGTGCGTGCCGTTGTTGAAGATGACACAGTTCTGCAGAATCTCGCACACGGCGGCACCCTTGTGTTCATAGGCGGCCTTGAGGATATCGACCGTACCCGGGGCATCGGTAGCCACAGCACGTGCGAAGAAATGACCACGAGCGCCGAAGCACAGCTCAGCCGGACGGAACGGGTCCTCAACGGTGCCGTAAGGGCTTGACTTCGACACGAAACCGCGCGGACTGGTGGGCGAGTACTGGCCCTTGGTCAGACCGTAGATACGGTTGTTGAGCAAGATCATGTTGAGGTCGATATTACGGCGCATGGCATGGATGAAGTGGTTGCCGCCGATGGCCAGACCATCGCCGTCGCCCGACACCTGCCAGATGGTCAAGTCGGGGTTGGCCACCTTGGCGCCTGTGGCGATGGCCGCAGCACGACCATGGATGGTCTGCATGGCATAAGTGTTGACATAATACGGCAGGCGGCTGCTACAACCGATACCTGAGATGACAGCCATCTCGTGGGGTGCCACACCCACCTCGGCCATCGCCTTGTGCAGGGATGCGAGGAAGAAATGGTCACCACACCCCGGACACCAACGCGGCTGACCTTTTTTATAATCTGAAGCCCCCCAACTGGGAGCAGGACAATTAGAACTATTATTCATATTTTCCATACTTTATATTCTTTTACTACTACGAATTACGCGAATTGGACGAATTTCTTCTATAACGCTTCATTCTTTTTTATACTACGAATTATTTCACGAGATTTGTCGAAGACCCACTGACCGAAGGGAAGAATTGGACGAATTATTCTATCTAACGCTTCGCTCTTTTCTACTACGAATTACGCGAATTGGGCGAATTTTTTCTATAACGCTTCATTCTTTTTTATACTACGACTTTCACGAGATTTGTCGAAGACCCACTGACCGAAGAGAAGTAATTGGACGAATTTTATTCTCTAACGCTTCGCTCTTTTTTACTACGTTTTATGCGAATTGGATGGACGGCAAAGACGATTAGGAAACCTTTCAAAACGTAATGACATTTCTCCAAAATTGATTAGTATTGACAAACCAAATCCAGAAACTTTCGCATAATTAATAGCTTGTGAACGGCATAAGTCATCCAATTCCTTTACCGCTTTTAACTCAACGATTATCTTGTCATAACAGATGAAATCAGGAATAAATGTCGTTGGCAATTCCACACCTTGATAAACCACTTTTAATTCTGATTCTCTCAGATAGGGAATACCTCTGTTTTTTAATTCCACCTCCAGAGCATCTTGATAGACTTTTTCTGAAAAGCCACAACCCAACAACCGATGCACCTCCATGGCAGCACCAATAATTGAATGTGATTCTTTTGGAAAGACCAAGTCCACTCTGTGATTATACTCCATCTTAAAAGAATTCGTTAAATTCGCATCATTCGTAGTAGATCATACTTACTTCATAAGTTGTTCGAACGAGTCAACCAGTTGTGAGACGACGAACGGTTGGCCTTTGACTTCGTTGTACTGGTAGGGGACGAAACCGTCGACCTTGGTACGCAGGTAAGCAGCGAACTGACCGAGGTTCTGTTCGGCCACCACCACCTTCGGGTACTTCTTCAGCACCTCGGCCGTATTGGCGGGCAGCGGGTTGATGTACTCGAAGTGGGCGTGAGCCACTTTGTGACCCTTGGCACGCAACTCCTCCATGGCGGAGTAGAGATGACCGTAAGTGCCGCCGAAGCCGACAATCAGCAGTTCGGCATCGTCCACGTCGCCTGCCACCTCCACGTCGGGCACGGGGATACGCGCCACTTTCTCAGCACGGAGATGACACATCTCGTTGTGGTTCTCGGGGTCGGTACTGATGGCACCCGTCTTGCCGTCCTTCTCCAGTCCGCCCAGGATATGGGTGTAACCCTCCTGGCCGGGAATGGCCCAGTAGCGCACCAGCGACTCCTCGTCGCGGCGGTACGGTGTGTAGTTGCCTTTCATCTCTTCCGTCACATAGTGCGGGTGTATCTCGGGCAGTTCGTCCATCGTGGGCAGTTTCCATGCGGCAGAGCCGTTGGCCACGAAAGCGTCAGTGAGCAGCACCACGGGGGTGAGATGCTCCAGGGCTATCTTGGCGGCAGCATACACCGCGTCGAAGCAGTTCGTGGGCGAGGTGGCGGCGATGACAGGCATCGGCGACTCACCATTGCGGCCGTAGAGCACCTGCAACAGGTCGGTCTGCTCGCTCTTCGTGGGCAGACCCGTGGAGGGACCGCCGCGCTGCACGTCGATGATGACGAGCGGCAGTTCATCGATGACGGCCAGGTTCATGGCTTCCGACTTGAGGCAGATGCCAGGGCCGGAGGTCGATGTGGCAGCCAGAGCGCCGGCGAAAGCAGCACCCACGGCTGAGGCACAGCCAGAGATCTCGTCTTCGCACTGCACCGTCATCACGCCGCACGACTTGTGTTTAGACAGTTCGTGCAGGATGTCGGTAGCGGGGGTGATAGGATAAGAACCAAGGTACAGTTTCAGACCGGCTTTCTCGGCGGCGGCTATCAGGCCGTAGGCCGTGGCTTTGTTGCCGGTGATGTCCATATAGCGGCCTTTCACCTTGGTTTTCGACTCAATGCGATAGGTGGCGGGCACAGAGGCGTGTACGTTGTGGCCGTAGTTATAGCCGGCCTGCACTACCTTAATATTATTCTCTGCGATGGCAGGTTTCTTGGCGAACTTCTCGCGCAGGAAATTGGCCACAAGGTCGAGGTCGCGGTTGAACAACCAGCACACCAGACCCAGGGCGAACATATTACGGCACTTGAGTACCGCTTTGTTGTCCATGCCGCTGTCGGCCAGACAGTCTTTCACCATGGTGGTCAGCGGACATTGCACCACACGGTCGGGGTCGATGCCCATCTCACCTAAGTAATCGTCGGTGGCGAACTGCGCCTTCTTCAGGTCGCTCGCACCAAAGCTGTCGGTGTCGATGATGATGGTGGCCTGGGGCTTGGCGAACTTATACTGTGTCTTCAGTGCGGCGGCGTTCATCGCCACCAAGACATCGCACTGGTCGCCGGGGGTGTAAACCTTGCCCTCGCCGATATGTACCTGAAAACCGCTCACACCCGTCAGCGACCCTTGCGGGGCACGGATATCTGCCGGGTAATCGGGAAACGTGGAAATACCGTTGCCGACAGTTGCCGACACGGTGGAGAAGATGTTACCAGCCAACTGCATGCCATCGCCGGAGTCACCGGAGAAGCGCACTACCACTTGGTCCAGTTCTTTCACTTCCAATTTTTCTGCCATAACTAAGTGTATTTGTTTTATATAATTGAAGTACCGTTTTTTAATTTTCGGGTGCAAAGGTCGAAAATATTATTGAAACAGCAAAATGTTTTAGCATAAAAATGCAAATATGCACGTAATAACGCACATATTTGCATTTTTATTGAATTTTATATGCTAATATTCTAAGGAATTTAGGAATCAAGGAAAAGACTGTCGTTTCTTTTTAAAACAACAAGGTACAACACAACTTTCGGAAGTTAAAGAAGTTAAGGAAGTTAAAGGACATTAGCCAAAGTATTGCGGCTCCTTGATGTATACAAAGGGGAGGAATGTCTGCGACGCTACACGAATGTTCGATAATGACCATGAATGATTCACCAATAATATTAATGGGTTAATTCATGGCCATTGATGATGATTCATGTTACGCCGTAGGCATGCGCCTTGCGGACGCGGCACGCCGCGTCCCTACTTGTATGGTGAGGTGATGTGCCCCAAAAAGTCCGCAAGGGGGCTTCGGGGGATTCCACGGCTTTAATACTTAAATGAGCTGCCACCGAGGAACTCACGGAGGAGTGAGGTGGGAGGTAATTTAGAGAGCGGTATCGCCTTGATGTAACGGAGGAATTTCTGCAAGCGGTAGGCCTCGGAATAAGCATCTGCCGACTGGGGCACCTGCTCGAGCAACTGCTCCGCCTGCTGTTTGATGACCGCCAACTCATAAATCATCGCCGTGTTGAACATCTCATCGGCATTCTCCTGGAACGGGAAAATCCATTTCTGCTCGCCTGCACGCACCGACGGCCAACGGCGGATGGTCTCCTCGGCTGTCACACCCCGGTATTTCGCATCGCGGATGATACGGCGGAGCAGACGGTTATCGGTCGTGGGGATATAATTATGACGGTCGAGCAGGATGGTGGTCAGCGCCGACGCATACACGCGGAACTTCTGCCCGTCGGGCACCTGTGCCGTCAACTCAGGATTCAAGGCGTGGATGCCTTCGATGACAAGAATCTCGTTGTTCTTCAGCCGCATCTTCTTTCCGCTGCGCTCACTCTTGCCCGCCTGGAAATTATATTTCGGCAGTTCCACCTCATCGCCACGCAACAGGGCGTTCAGCTGGTCGTTCAGCAACGGGATATTCAAGGCATAGAGGCTCTCGAAATCGTAGTCGCCCGTCTCGTCGAGCGGAGTCTTGTCGCGGTCAAGGAAATAGTCGTCGAGCGAAATCATCACGGGATGCAGTCCGTTGCACACCAGCTGCACCGACAGGCGCTTGCAGGTAGTGGTCTTGCCACTTGACGACGGTCCGGCAATCAGCACCATGCGCACATCCTTGCGCTCGGCAATCACCTCGGCGATATGGGCTATCTTCTTCTCCTGCAAGGCTTCCGACACCGTGATAATCTCGGAGCTGTAGCCAGCCGCCACCGCCTCGTTGAAGTCGCCGACCGTGGTCACGCCCAAAATGCGCTGCCAACGGTGATGCTCCTGGAAGATGCCGAACATCTTATCCTGGCGTATCAACTCACCCAACTTTGAAGGGTCGCTGCGCGAGGGGATACGGAGCAGGATGCCGTCGTAATACTTCTCCAGTCCGAAGAGGTAGAGCTGGTTGGTGTTGGTCATCAGCGAACCGTAGTAATAGTCGGCATAACCATCTAAATCATAATAGGTGGTATAAAGGCGCCCGGTGGTGCGCAGCAGTTTCGCTTTCGACGAAGTGCCACGCTCCTCGAAGATACGGATGGCCTCCTCCGTCGGACACTCATGGCGGCGGATCTCATGACCCTCGCCGATGATACGCTCCATCAGACTGCGCAACTGCTCCACATCCTCCTCAGTCACAGGCCGCCCGATATCCAGGTCGCAAAAGTAACCGTTCGACACAGGGATATCAATGACGACGCTGCCGCCGGGGAATAGGTCGTGAACAGCCTTGCACAGCACAAAGAAGAGCGTACGCGTGTAGGCCCGGTTGCCCGATGCGGAGCTCACATCGAGAAATTCCACATCTTTGTTGCGATAGACGGTGAAGTCCATGTCAACCACCTGGTTGTTGACCTTCGCATTCACCGGACCGTAGGGCATTTCCAGCTGAAAACCACGAAAAATTTCAGAAAGTGTGCTTCCTTTTGGGAAGATTTGAGTTTTTTTGTTATTTTTGCACCGAATTTGTATGACCTGTTCCATTTTTATGACATTTTTAATCGTGTTTTAAGGCGGTGTAAAGGTAAGCAAATTTTTCGACATCCACACTACAACAACGAAAAAAAATCATTTTATATGTCGATTTGGGTCTTTTTGAAATTGATCGGCTCGCTCGCCCTGCTGATGTACGGTATGAAAGCGATGAGCGAGAGCATACAGAAAATGGCTGGTCCGCAACTGCGTCACGTCATCGGCGCCATGACCACCAACCGATTTACAGGCATGCTCACAGGTATGTTTGTCACAGCCACCGTCCAGTCGTCAACGGCCACCACACTGATGACCGTGTCGTTCGTTAACACCGGACTGCTCACGCTGATGCAAGCCATCTCGGTCATCATGGGCGCCCACATCGGCACCACCGTCACCGCATGGATCATGTCGCTCGGGTTCTCGGTCAACATCACCTCGTTCGTCTATCCCGCTTTCTTCCTCGGCATCATCCTTATTTATATGAAGAAACGGCGCATCATCGGCGACTTCCTCTTCGGCGCGGCCTTCCTCTTCCTCGGACTGAGCACACTCAAGGAGACGGGATTCACGTTGGTCGGAGACCCCGAAACCAACGCTGCCATCAACGCCTTCTTCCAACACTTCAACGAGCCCACCTTCTGGAATAAATTCTTCTTCCTGCTCATGGGCACCATCCTCACACTCTGTGTGCAGTCGTCGGCAGCCATCATGGCCATCACCATGATGCTCTGTTCCACCGGCGTGCTCCATATCGACCAGGGCATCATGCTCGTATTAGGTGAGAACATCGGCACCACCATCACCGCGAATATTGCGGCAGCCAAGGCCAATGTGCAAGCCCGACGGGCGGCCTTCGCTCACTTCACCATCAACCTGATAGGTGTCACATGGGCGCTCATCGTGCTCAAGCCCTTCATCAACATGGTGTGCCAGTTTGTGGGTTTCAATCCTGAGATGTCGGCATCAGCGCCCGGTTTCGCCATCAAGGCATCCGTGGTATTAGCCACCTTCCATACGGCTTTCAACATCACCAACACCCTGCTGCAGATCGGGTTCGTGCAATACATGGAACGGTTCGTCTGCTGGGTCATCCAGCCGAAAAAGGCAGATGAGGAAGAGGATGTGCGCCTCCACTTCATCACCGCCGGTATCATGAAGACGCCCGAGCTCTCCGTGCTCGAAGCACGCAAAGAGATACGCCTCTTCGCCCAACGTATCCAAAAGATGTTTAATATGGTACGTGAATTGGTTGAGGAGAATGACAACGACAAATTCACCAAGCTCCTCTCACGCATAGAGAAATACGAAAGCATCAGCGATAACATGGAGATTGAAATCGCCAAATACTTAAACAATGTGAGCGATGCGCACCTCTCTGTCGAGACCAAAGCTCAGATACGCGCCATGCTGCGCGAAATCTCTGAGATAGAGAGCATCGGCGACGCGTGCTACAACATCGCACGCACGCTCAACCGCCGCATCAAAGGCAAGGAGGACTTCACCACTGACCAATACGAACGAATCCACCAGATGATGTCGCTCACCAACGACGCCCTCACACAAATGAACGTGATGCTCTCGAACCGACGCGAGGCGCTCGACGTGAACAAGGCGTTTAACATCGAGGACGAAATCAATAACTACCGCAATCAGTTGAAGAGCCAGAACATCAATGACGTGAACGAACACAAATACACCTATGCCATCGGCACGATGTATATGGACATCATCGGCGAGTGCGAAAAACTCGGCGACTATGTGGTCAATGTGGTAGAGGCCCGCATGGGGGTTAAGCAGAGAGAGGGGAATTAAGGGGGAGTTAAAGAAGTTAAGGAAGTTAGAGGGAGATTGGGGGAGATAAAAGGAGATAGAGGGAGATAGAGGGAGATAGAGGGAGATAG
>CAMJFC010000087.1 GCA_946404865.1 uncultured Prevotellaceae bacterium | reverse complement strand
TGCGCTGGTCGCTCTCGATGGCGATGAGCAGTGCCGAGGTGTTGCCGAAGTCATCGTTGGCGATGAGCGCGAGCACCCCTGCAGGCAGAGACGATTTGAACAAATTGAGGCCGTGTTTGATTTTGCTCCATACCTCATCTTTGTTGTTGACCTCGTCGTTGAGTTCAACCATGACAATACACATCCCGTTCTGCGAGGTGGTGGTCGTCTTGTTACGTTTGACCTCACCGAATGTGAAGAGGTATCTTTCGAGGGGTCGTGCCACTTGTTGCTCCACCTCTTCGCTGGTGGCACCCGGATAGACCGCCACGACCACGCCTTGGCGTATGGTTGCGTGGGGGAACTCATCTTTCGGCATGGTGTACATGCCGAAGATGCCCATGACAAAGAGGATGGCGATGATGAGCAGGGAGATGGAGTAATGCTCCAAGGGCCATTTCAGCCACGACATTTTTTCTTTCATAGCTTTTCAACGGTCAATGTTCCTTCACTGAGTTTCTGATAGCCTTTGACCACCACCCGCTGACGGTCGGTGAGTCCGTCGGTAATGACCACCCTGTTGCCAATGACCGCGCCTATCTTCACGTTGGTGCGGTGAGCTTTCCCGTCCTTATCCACCGTCCACACAAAGAGCGATCCGTCGGCACGCCGTTGCACACTGACCACCGGCAGTGTGATGCCGCCAGTTGCTGTCTGGGCTTGTTCTGCATTTGCCGCTGGATAAGCCTTGTTCAGTGTCACATTGGCCACCATACCGGGCAGCAATTTATGGTCACTGTTCGGCACAAGGATACGGATATCATAGGTGTGAGTCATGGGGTCGGCTTTCACGCCTTTTTCTATTCTTCCTCCGGGCGTTGACTTTCCAGCCGCCTCCACTTTCACCATAGACGGAGTACGCTCAGTGATGGCAGCCATCTCTGTCTCGGGGATGGACACCTTGACCTTCACCATATTGATGTCAAGGATGGTGACAACAGCTTGCGAAGGCAGTGCCGTCTCACCCGCATTGACTTGTCTGCTACCGATGACGCCACTCACAGGAGCGACGAGCCTGGTGTCGGCGAGTCCTTTGCGTGCGATGCTCTCCGTGGCTCCTGCCGCCTTAACGCTGGCCTTGGCCGATTGCAGCATAGTTTCAGCCTGCCTCAGTTTTGTTTCCATCTCAATCCATTTGATTTCGGGCAGCGAGCCGTTGTCATGGAGCAGTTTCATTCGTTCGTAGGCATCCTTGGCTTGGTCGTATGTGGCCTGTGCCTGCGTCACCATGTCATTGGCCTGGCTGGTTGTAGCCTCAGCAGCCACTACGCTGTTGGTCATGGTCCGTGGGTCCATCTCAGCAAGCAGTTGTCCGCGACTGACGTATTGTCCCTCGCTGACGAGCATACGCCGCACCACGCCCATGGAGGTGAAACTGACAGCCGTGGCTTCGTTCTCCTCAACGATGCCCACATAGTTTTGTCCTACCCCTGCGTATGATGCGCTGACCTCTTCCGTCTGCACACCGATTGGTGCTTTTTCCTGACTCTCTTTTTTATTCCCGCATCCCGCTGCCACCATCATGACAGCTAAGATGGCAGTTACTGTTTTCACTCTCATCATAAAGCTTTTACGATTTTGCTGCAAAGTTAGGTGTAAAAATACTAATCCGGCCATTACATCTCGGTTTTTCTCATTATTGACAAGAAAAAAGGAAAAACCAAACAATATTGAGATGGTTGGCACATATAGCAACGCCTTCCCGACCGCAGCAGGGCAGGAAGGTACAATCATTGTGCCGCGGATGGGCACTCAAACAAAAAAACGGACCGTCAACGCCGCTTATCCCAATCGACATCGAAGTCGTTGCCCTCATCGGTGATGACCATGTCGTAGATGACCTCCTGACCGTCGAGTTTTCCTTTGAGCACGCTTTTGTACTGCGTGCCTTGCTTCTGTCCGAGGTCAAACTCGGTCACTTCCAGTTGTCGATTGTTGGCTTTTTCATCGTCAACGATAGCACTTTTCACTTTCTCGGCGAGTTGCTCCTCCGAGATGGTACACGCTCCGAGCATCAACACTGCGGATAATGCGAGCGTCAAGGCGATGGCTTTGATTCTCATAGTTTTACAAATATATCGTTTCATTCCATTATATATTCCATTATATCCACATAATCCCCTTGTTGTCCCGTTTTACGGCATTGTACCCTTTAAAGCCCTCACTCCAACTGAGACTTTTAAGAAAATTCCAAATATGGGACGAAATAGATTCACCCGTAACACAGAGGGATACGACATCAAGTACCGTATAAAGCGACGCGACAACAATGCCAGCAGGGCCGCCTGCTGCACCTCCAGCAAAACGCACAGCCAAAGAGCCACCGAAAGAAAGTCCGACATCAACTGCCGTGGTTCCTAAAGAATTACCAAGTTTATCTGCATATTCATCAAATTCTTCTTTCGAATCAGAAGTAGCCATCATAACACCATAATATAGTGATGTGCCTATATTGATACTCCAACTGCCGATTTTCGCCCCTTTCGCCACAGTACCCCATTTACTTGCACTTTTAGCAGCATCTTCTATCGTTTTGTCAGCATTCTTAATGACATTTAGGGATTGTGCTCTGTCAGCAGCCTTTTTCATGTCACCCATGGCCTTGTTCACAAACATTTGACGTGCTTTATCTACATTTTGTTTATTATTATTCATGCAGTCTAAAAACGTCTGATATTGTTGTGTCTTTGATGGAATCATTGTGGGTGTAAACCCTTGGGTAACCTCAAATACTTCCTTGCCAACCATCAGCTCACGCCTGAGAAATGCATTAAAAGTATTTTCTTTGCGTTTGATTAGGTTTTGGAGAAAATCATTTCTCGCTTTTAATTGTTGTTCGATGAACTGTCTGGCAGCCTCTGCGCTATTAACGTTCTTGTACACCATATATTTCGCCACCTCTTCCGTGATATCCAATATATCCTTGCCGAGACTTTTCCATTCGCTATCGATTATCGACGAGGTATCGACAACGGGCTGATTATGAGAAATTTTTGGAGGGGGACCGTTGGTTGTTACCCCCGAATAGGCCGCATAAGGTGTCATATACAGAGGTTTAAAGGACGTAATATGCTGTTGCCCCGGCTTACGGGGCGGGAGGGTATTCTGCAGGGCATGCTGATAAAGTTTGTTGACAGCAGATTGCGAGACATCGTCAAGTTGACCATTGACGACGACATTGTCAAAGCCTTGAAATTGTCTGGCAAACTCCTGGAATTGTTTAACGGCATCTCGGGTACCCCGCCCATAAATACCATCGGGTGACAAGTATTTCCATTTACCTCCCAGCTTTTCGCGGATAAAGTTTATCCTTCGTTGGAAATGAGCGATCTCATCGCTCTGTTGTAAGGCTTTCCTGTGTGAATAATTGTATACCATGGTGGTTAATTTTTGGCAAAAATAATGATTTTTGTCGAGACATACAAAGAAAAAACAAGAAAAACAATACTGTCGAAGGATTAGAAGGATAAAAAATAATTAAAAACCTCATCGTATTTCCATATTTAAGAATAAAATAGTAACTTTGCACCCGAAACGGTGAGATTGTATTAATACATTTATATATCAATTTTTTATTTCATTATTATGAAAATTTGCAAAATTCACGGAAGAGAGATTCTGGATTCACGTGGCAATCCTACAGTAGAAGTTGAGGTGACCCTCGAAAACGGTGTAATGGGTCGTGCAGCTGTGCCCTCTGGGGCATCTACAGGTGAGAACGAGGCATTGGAGCTTCGCGACGGCGACAAAGGCCGCTATTTAGGCAAAGGTGTGCTGAAGGCTGTGGAGAACGTGAACAACGTGATTGCTCCCGCCCTCATCGGCGAGTGTGTGTTCAACCAGCGCGGCATCGACTATAAGATGTTAGAGCTCGATGGCACTCCCACCAAGAGCAAGCTGGGTGCTAACGCCATCCTCGGTGTGTCACTCGCTACTGCTCAGGCTGCCGCCAAGGCACTGAACATTCCTCTGTATCGTTATATCGGTGGTGCCAACACCTATACCCTTCCCGTGCCGATGATGAACATTGTGAACGGTGGTGCTCACTCTGATGCTCCCATCGCATTCCAAGAGTTCATGATTCGTCCGGTAGGTGCCCCCAACGAGCGCGAGGCTGTGCGCATGGGTGCTGAGGTGTTCCACAACCTGGCTAAACTGCTGAAGGCTCGCGGCCTCTCTACCGCTGTGGGTGATGAGGGTGGTTTCGCTCCCAACTTCAATGGTATCGAGGATGCTCTCGACACCATCGTCGAGGCCATCAAGGCTGCCGGTTACGAGCCGGGCAAGGACGTGAAGATTGCCATGGACTGCGCCGCTTCGGAGTTCGCAGTGCAGGAAGACGGCAAGTGGTTCTATGACTACCGTCAGCTGAAAAACGGCAAGAAAAAGGATCCCAACGGCAAGAAACTCTCTGCCGACGAGCAGATTGCTTACCTTGAGGAGCTCATCACCAAATATCCTATCGACTCTATCGAGGACGGCCTGGATGAGAACGACTGGGACAACTGGGTGAAACTGACCGCTAAGATTGGCGACCGCTGCCAGTTGGTGGGCGACGACCTGTTCGTGACCAACACCAAGTTCCTGGAGAAGGGCATCAAGATGGGTGCTGCCAACTCTATCCTCATCAAGGTGAATCAGATTGGTTCGCTGACCGAGACTTTGGAGGCTATCGAAATGGCTCACCGTCATGGTTACACCACTGTGACCTCTCACCGCTCTGGCGAGACCGAGGACACCACCATCGCCGACATCGCCGTGGCTACCAACTCTGGTCAGATTAAGACCGGTTCGCTGAGCCGCACCGACCGTATGGCGAAGTACAACCAGCTCATCCGCATTGAAGAGGAACTGGGTTGCGTGGCTGCTTACGGTTTCCAGAAACTGAAGTAAAAAAGCTCCGCCAAAGCCCCATTCCAAGGGATGCGGGCATGGCCAGCAAATAACTTACAGAAAAAGTGACGCTACATCTTGTGGCGTCACTTTTTTCAAAGGCAAGCAGTATTTCAACCCATCATCACGGAAACATCGTCGTGAACAACAACCCTTGCATCCATCCCCTCAATCCGTCACGCTCCTTGCCGGTGCATGATGACATGACGCTTAACTGCCCCTATTATGTGGACTCCTCACTGGCGGAAGACCCGCTGGTGAGAGAGGCTGTGTCGCAAACGAAAGCGATGATAGCCGCACATGTGACGTGGAAGGACGAGGTGGCGCAGGGCAAAATGTTCGGCATCTTGGCGGTGAAAGACGAGGACGGGCAATTGGGGTTCTTGGCTGCTTATTCCGGACAAATAGGCGGCAAGGAAGACTGGGAGGGGTTCGTGCCGGCGGTGTTCGACTATCTGCAACCCGACGGTCACTTCGTGATACATGAACGGGGCATCAGCGAAATCAACCATCGGATAGACGCGTTGTTGCACGATGCAGCTTATCTAAATGCCCGACAACAACTGCAAGAAGCAGAGAAACGGAATGCGGAGGAGACAGACGCCTTCCAGAAACAGATGCGCCAGGCCAAACAACGGCGCGATGCGCTGCGAGCCACAGCCACACCCGACCAATTGGCGGCGATGATACGCGAGAGCCAATGGATGAAAGCCGAACTGAAACGAATCAAACGCCGGCAGCAAACCGAAACGGCACCGTTGGAACAAGTAGCAAGACAGACAGATGACGAGGTCGCACAGTTGCGCAAAGCGCGCAAACAGCAGTCGGACGAACTGCAACGGTGGCTCTTCTCGCAATTTATGATGCGCAACGCCCGGGGTGAAGAGCGCACGCTACTCGACATCTTCGCAGCCACACCCCAACACGTTCCTCCCTCGGGAGCGGGCGAGTGTTGTGCACCGAAACTGCTCCAATATGCCTACTTGCACCACTTAAGTCCCTTGCGCATCGCGGAATTTTGGATGGGCAGTTCGCCGGTGGGCGAGATTCGACACGAGGGTTGCTTCTACCCGGTATGCCGCAGCAAGTGCGTGCCCATCCTGCAGTTTATGCTGCAAGGGCTGGAGGTTGAGCCCAATCCGTTGGAAGAACCGTGCCAAATGGAGTTAGACATCATCTATGAGGACCATCTGCTTGCCGTGGTCAACAAACCGTCGGGCATGCTCGCCGTGCCCGGTAAGTCAGACCGCGAGTCGGTCTATAGCATTCTCCGTGTCCGTTACCCGGAGGCAGAAGGTCCGATGGTGGTTCATCGCCTCGACATGGCCACATCGGGACTGATGGTGGTGGAGAAAAGCACGTGGGCCTATCACCAGTTGCAAAAACAATTTGAGGAAAGACAGGTGAAGAAAAGATATGTGGCACTGCTCGACGGCGACATCAGCGGCTCTGTGCCGGAGAAAGGCACCATCCGACTCCCTTTGCGTCCTGACATAGACAACCGTCCGCACCAAATCGTTGACGTGCAACACGGCAAAGAAGCTGTGACAGACTATCAAATCATGGGAACAGAGAACGGGCACACCCGTATCGCCCTCTTCCCCCGCACCGGCCGCACACATCAGTTGCGTGTGCATTGCGCCCACCCCGACGGACTCGGCACACCCATCCTCGGTGATGCTCTCTATGGCCGCCCCGCCGACCGTCTTTACCTGCATGCCGAGCAGTTGACGTTCACCCACCCCGCCACAGGCAAGGTAATGACCTTCTACGCCCCTCCTTCGGATTTCTCGGAAGATGGGGGGTAGGACGCCATCGGAAAAGATGTGGGGTTTCTATAGCAAGTGAAGGAAATTCTCCACGGGTATGCCCCGGTTTTTATCCTCATTGTCGCGGTTGAGGTCGATGAGCATGGCTACACCGTCCATGGCCCGGCGGGTGCTGACGAGCAAAGTCTCCCCCCTCAACAGATGACCGATGAGAATGGCGGAGAACATATCGCCTGTACCGGGGAAGTGAACGGGTATCTCGGTGTATTCCAATGAGATATACTCATCGCGGTCGTGGTTATAACCGGTCACCATATTTTGTCCGTCCACACGGATGCTGGTGATAAGCACCGAACGGGCTCCGATTTGACGCAGTTGATCCACCAACTCGCGTGCCTCTTGTGCCGTCACCCCCTCGGGTTGATAGGGATGTCCCGTCAAATAGCACGCCTCGGTGTAGTTGGGATAGGTGAGGTGTGCCACCGCCACCATCTCGCGCATACTATGAATGGCCGATTCGGTCACACCGTTGTAGAGCTTGCCCTCGTCGCCCATGATGGGGTCGACGAAGATGATGGTGCCGTTGTTTGCCTGTTCCTTACAGTAATTGGAGATGATGCGCGCCTGCCGTTCAGAGGGGATTAACCCCGTGGCGATGGCATCGAATGAGAAACCGAGTTCTTTCCAGACGGGAAAGACCCCTTGGATATAGTCTGTCGTGTCAAGCAGGTTGAACTTACCATAGTCGAGCGTGTTCGACACCAGACAGGTAGGCAGGTTATACACGGGCAACCCCATGTATGAGAGGATAGGCAGCATCGCCGCCGTAGCCACCTTGCCATAACCGGCAATATCGTTGATAAGAAGTATCTGTTTGTTCATCTTTTTTATCTTTAATCGGTTCGTTTTA
Source organism: uncultured Prevotellaceae bacterium (assembly GCA_946404865.1). Taxonomy (GTDB): domain Bacteria; phylum Bacteroidota; class Bacteroidia; order Bacteroidales; family Bacteroidaceae; genus Prevotella. The sequence goes on along the minus strand of CAMJFC010000087.1, from coordinate 3,569 downwards.
CCCCTTTGACAGTCTGGTAGTTTCAACAAAACGGTGCAAAGGTACAGCATTTTTATTGGTTGTACAAAATAAACACAATATTTTACAATTATGCATACAGACTAAGTGCTGTTCTTACCGATCATGTACGATTTGGCCTGCAAGTGTCTGCGGGCCTACGGGCGCAAAGGGTTTTACCATATCATTCTACAACAAAAAAGGGACGCGGAAATCGCGCCCCTGATATCAGGATAATACCCACTCAAAAAAACGGGGATTTATTTCAGTTTCACCGATTGTGCGATGGCTTTAGCATAGCCCTCGTACTTGGCAGCCTGGTCAACAGGGAATTTGATTTTTCCAGCCACGCCGGCCTTTTCACCTAAGTAAGCCACAAAACTGTCTTCGATGAAGTTCTCGAAAGTAATTCTGAGGACCATCACATCACCGTCGATTTCGGGCTCGCCCACGCTCTTGGCACCCATCTGCTTCAGTTGCATGTTCTTCATGTTCTCAGCGTATTTGGTGAAGTCACCGGGTTTACAGGGATAGTCACTGAATGTAGCATCCATAGACACATCGTTGTTCTCTGTTCTTGCATTGACATAGTCTATGCTACCCTCACCCTTAGCCGTCACTTTCATGCTGTCGGGGATGGTCACGGTAAACTTAGCGCCCTCATAGGTCGTGCCTTTCAACTCAACCGCTTTAGAACCACCGCCACTGCAAGCTGTCATAGCCAGTGCGACAAAAGCCATCACAATTGGAAATAATTTTTTCATAATACAAAAATTTTTAAATGATTAATTAAGTTATATACGGACTGTCCGAAGTTAGCGACAGTCAAAAACGCCGCAAAGGTACACAATAATCATGGAAACGACAAAAAATAAAGGACATCTTTTCCGAAAAAATTTGGACGGTGCGGGAAAAAGACTTAACTTCGCAACAAATAACGGATTATGAGAACGACCATCACCCTATTGACCCTTGTCTGTGGCATATATATCGCCACAGCGCAACCCATCGACCGTCAGGCCGTCGTAACGCGCAACAATCCCACACTCAACGCCACCGACGACGCCGGTATCGACACCCTCAACGCTCTGACCGTTGGCAACGGCGGTTTTGCCTGTACCGTTGATATCACCGGACTGCAAACGCTGCCCGAAGCCTACCGCAACGGTATGCCCGTGACCACCATGAGCGATTGGGGATGGCATTCGTTTCCCAACCCTGAGAACTACCGCGCGGAAGAGGCCTTACAAGTTTTTGATTTCGGTCGCGGACATGAGGAACTCTATGCCAACCAATTCAATGAGGGCCGCAAAAAAGCAGCCGCTGACTATCTGCGTGCCAATCCCCACCGTGTGAACCTCGGTGCATTGGGGCTTGACCTACGCGCCGAAGACCTCCGTGACGCGAGTCAGACCCTCAATCTATGGACCGGGGTGATTCAGTCACAATTCACAAACCAGCATTCGACATTCAACACTCAACGCTCAACATTCAACATTCAAACCGTTTGTCATCCGGAGCGCGACATGATTGCCGCACACATCACCGCCAACCAACCTGTCACGTTAGTATTAAGGTTTCCCTACCCCACCGGTAAGCACAGCGACGATGCGAGCGACTGGGATGCGGCGAACGACATGTTACACCACACCACGTTGGTGGAGAACCACGGCAGTGAGGCACTCTTCCGCCACCAAATAGACGATTTCGTGTATGATGTCAGACTGTCATGGGAGAGCAAGGGCGCTGTCAACATCACCCCTGCAGATGCCTCACTGCACACTTTCCACATCGCCTTTTCCGCCAACGACGTCAAACTCACCTGCGAATATATCTCAGACACACAACGCCCGGCCACTGGCACAGCCCTTTCTTTCGATGAGGTCAGAGAAGCATCCGCCCGACATTGGCAACGGTATTGGAAACAGGGCGGCATCGTTGATTTCTCACATTGCCTTGACCCGAGAGCCAAGGAACTGGAACGGCGTGTGGTGCTAAGCCAATACTTGATGGCCGTGAACGATGCGGGCGACACACCACCGCAAGAGACGGGACTGACGTATAACTCCTGGTTCGGAAAATTCCACTTGGAGATGACTTGGTGGCATCTGGCTCAGTTCGCTTTGTGGGGACATCCCGAACTGCTCGACCGACCTTTGTCGTGGTATCATGCCGCCGCGCCAAAAGCCCGTGATATAGCCAAGCGGCAAGGGTTTGACGGACTGCGTTGGATGAAGATGACCGACCCGTCGGCCAAGGAGGCCCCATCGAAGGTGGGCAGTTTCCTCATCTGGCAGCAGCCACACTTGATTTATCTGGCGGAACTGTTGTATCGAAGCATCCCCTCCCAAAGAACGGGTGAGACGAATGAGAAATACGGGATGAGGAATCTTGAAAGGGAACGATTATTGCAAGAATACGGGTCGTTGGTGGATGAGACGGCAGAAATGATGGCCTCGTTTGTGACGTTCGACAAGGCACACAACCGCTATCCCCTTCAAGGATGCATCCCGGCACAAGAAACCTTGCGGGCAGCCGAGACGGTGAACCCGCCATTTGAGCTCTCCTATTGGCATTTCGGACTTCAACTGGCCCAGCAATGGCGCGAGCGACGCGGACTGCCCAAGAAGAAGCAGTGGGACGACATCATCCGGCACCTGTCGCCGTTAGCAGAAAAAGACGGACTGTATCTCGCCGCCGAGAGTGCGCCGCAGACCTATAGCGACATCCGTTTCACATCCGACCACCCGGCGGTATTGGGGGCCGTGGGCATCCTGCCACAATCGCCGTTGGTGAAAGTGCAAGTGATGCGCCAGACGTTTGACTGGATTTGGGACCGCTGGAACTGGGACAAAACGTGGGGATGGGACTACCCGATGGTTGCGATGTGCGCCGCCAGAATGGGCGAGCCGCAAAAGGCTGTTGACGCGCTGTTGATGGACAAACGCACTAACACCTACTTAACCTGCGGACATAATTATCAAGACCAGCGCCTGCGTGTTTACCTGCCCGGCAACGGCGGACTGCTCACCGCCATCGCCATGATGTGCGCCGGTTGGGACGGCACCACCACCCACAACCCCGGCTTCCCTGCAGACGGCAACTGGGATGTGCGCTGGGAGGGGCTGCTGCCACTGCCGTAACTACGCGAAGGTGTAGCATTTTTTCACCAAGAAGAGACACAGCCACACATATATCCGGCAAAACTGGTGTTTTTGACAGCCCAAGAACGAATAGAACAAATAAAATTTTGCTTTTTGCCCGCATCATCGTATCTTTGCAATCGAATCTGACAGAAGGAGAAACAATCATTGTATCATCAATATGTATAAAAGAACCATCAAACTATTAGCCATTGCGCTATTCCCCATCACTATGACAGCACAGAATGCGCCCCAACTGCGGGCAGACAACATCGACGAGGTGCTCGCGGCGATGACCTTAGAAGAGAAAGCCCAACTGTTGGTGGGCGGTGCCAACAATTTCTTCAGCAGCAACGCCGTTGTGGGCGGTTCGGCTGAAACAGTTCCCGGAGCAGCCGGCACCACCGCCGCCATCCCGCGCCTCGGCAT
>CAMJFC010000086.1 GCA_946404865.1 uncultured Prevotellaceae bacterium | reverse complement strand
TGGCGCCGATGCGGTAAGTGAAGTCCTTGCCGATGCGGTCGTGCCAGGTCAGGTGTACCTCGTAACCTCTGTTCTCGATGTCACCACCGTTGATGTAAGGTGCGTTGGTACCATAGGAGAGGAGCACCGGGGCGCGTACCAGCCAGTCTTTCGTCGTCTTGACGTACCAGTCAAACTCCACGCCCAAGCGGTTGTTGAGGAAGCGGGCGTCGAAACCGAGGTCAAGTTGTTCGGATGTCTCCCATTTCACATCGGGGTTAGGCAGGATGTCGGGATAAGCGCCGATGCCGGGGTTGTCTTTGTCATTGAAATAGTATGGGTCGTCGAAGGCCACTGTAGCCACGTACTGGAAGTTGGAGATACGGCAGTTACCGTTCTGTCCCCAACTGCCACGGATCTTGAGGAAGTTGAGCCAGTCTTTCACGGGTTCCATGAAAGTCTCGTTGGTCATCACCCAACCCGCCGAGATGGAGGGGAAGTAACCCCAGCGCTTTCCGCGGGCGAAGTTGGACGAACCGTCGGCACGGAGCACCAATGAGAGCAGGTAAGTTTCGTTGTAGTCATAGTTGACACGTCCGAAGAACGATGACAGGGCACCTTGGTCGTTGGGACTGCCGCCGATTTCGGTGTTCGTGGGATCCACCACATTGGCGTTGTCAATGTACGCATGTTCGAAGGAACCGGGGAAGAGAGAGTTGGAGTTTTTCGCGCTTACGCTGTTACCATATCCCCATTTCTCCAATGACTGTCCGAGCAGGACGTTGAGATTGTGCTTGTCGAACGATTTCACCCAGTTGACCGTGTTTTCCAACGTCCAGTTCATACTGTAGCCTTGGCTCTGTCTCACATCGTCGTTGGGGTTCGATGTTTTGGCACTTAGTTCATATACGGGTACATAACTGCGGTTTTCCCAATGGCGGTAATGCCATCCTGCACTTGACCTGAAAGTCAGCCCCTCGATGGGCACATATTCCAAGAAGAAATTGCTCTGCAGACGGTAGCGTTTGTTGTAACTGTTGCCGCTGTCGTATTTCATCTGAGCGAGTGGGTTGGCCATGTCGGCACTGAAGTCCCATCCGTCGGCGACGATGTCGGCTTGTTCATACAGTTCGCCAGCCTCGTTGTAGGCGGGGAGCAATGGCGACATGGCCAGCAGGTTGCGGATGTTGTTGCCATAGATGCCGCCGATGGCGATACCTTTTTTGTCGATGGCAGAGAAGGTGATGTTCTCGCCGAATTTCAGCACATCGCGGCCTTTCTTTCTGATGAGCGAGTAGTCGGAGTTGAGGCGTACGGTGTAACGGTCAAACTTCGGTGTAGCGGGATAGCCGAGCGTACCGGTCTGATGGTATTTGCTGAAACCGATAGCGAAATGTGACACATCGCTGCCGCCCATGATGTTGATAGAGGCGTTGTTGATGGGTGCGTTTTCTACCATAGTCTCATCCAACCAGTTGGTACCGTTCCATGTTCCGTTCTGAATCTGTGCGTACTGTTTAGGTATCAGTTTCTGCCAGTCATAAGTGGACACGCCTTGTATCTCGTAGGCCTTGTCGTTGATTTCCATATACTGCTTGGCATTGAGCGGGGTCACATCGTTGGTGTTGAGGTTTTGCCAGCCCAAGTAGCCGTCGAAGGTCACCTGCACATGGCCGCCGCGACCCTTTTTGGTGGTCACCAGAACGACACCGTTAGATGCACGGGCACCATAGATTGCGCTCGATGCAGCATCCTTCAACACGTCGATAGATTCGATGTCGTTCGGGGAGATGTCGGCGAGGTCACCGCCCGGCACACCGTCGATGACGTACAGGGGCTCATTGTTTCCGGCGGTACCCATACCACGGATGACCACTTTGTAACTTTCGCCCGGCTGACCTGAGTTCATCACGATGTTCATACCTGATGCCAGGCTTTGCAGGGCGCCGAAGGCATCAACGGCATTCGTGGCGGAAATTTGGTCGGCATCCACGTGTACGGTGGAACCCGTGACGAGTTTCTTGCGCTGCGTACCATAACCGACCACCACGACATCGTTGAGCAGCTCGGAGTCTTCCTGGAGCACAACCTCGATGGATCTGCCCGATTGTACTCTTACGGTGGCTGTTTTGTAGCCGATGTAGGAGATTTGCAAACTTGCGCCGCTGGAAACAGAGAGACTGAACGACCCGTCGGATGCGGTCAGTGTCCCGTTGTTTGGTGCGCCTGCTTCAATGACGGTGGCACCGATAATCGGCTGTCCGCTCGAGTCGAGTACCACACCTCTCACCTGTATGGCCGGCTTCGCTTGAAGCACAGCATTACTGGGTGTGTCTGGTGCCTCCGTAGCGGCTGAAGCCGATACGGCGCATGACAACAATCCAGCACAGATAACTGAAAGAATTTTCGAGTAATGTTGCATAGAATAATAAGTTAGTAATAAAATAATATGATGAATGGTTAGTGTTTTTTACTAATATCCGAACGTATAATCATAATTAAGAGGTGAAGAGCAACCTTGCTGGCCAAGATTTCAAAAAGAGTGTTTAAAAGTGGTTGATAATTAGATTATTATTGCTAAAATCGTAATAAATAGTTGAATCGAGTGGTTAGTTTTGTTATATTTGTTGGCAAAAATAACACTTTTTTCCTTTTTTCACAATTTTTTTGATGATTTTTTTGCAAAATATCAAAAAAAAACCAACAACGGTCTGTTGTCAGCTTTTTTTTATCCCAAATCGGGCAAAATATCATTTGTAATGATAGCCTTCTATCTCCTTTTATCTCCATTTATCTCCTTCTATCTCCATTTATCTCCTTCTATCTCCTTTTTACATCCCCCAGTCTGACAAACTCTTGAGCGGCTCCTTGGGGATGCGCGACCAGCGCTCGCGCGGTTTCTTTTTGCTGTCCTCCATCACATTGTATTCCAACACCTGCTTTTTGTGTGTCAGATAGTTGATGCTTACCTTTTCTGCATCGCCAGTGTTGCGGGCCATGGACTCGCTGTCCTCGCCGATGAGGAAGAAATCGCCCTGTTGGAAACGGAACAGGTAGGTGTAGTCTGAATTACCCCATCCGCCGGCTGTCATGAAGATGTTAACCGAGATTTTCATCACCCCCTTATCGGTGATTCCTATTGTGTAATCATGGATGGCATATTCATTGCCGGGCAACAGAGCCTCTGGGTATTGCCGCCACAGGCGGTAGCGGCCACCGGCCTCTCCCCAATAGACGGCCAACAGGGGATAGCTCTCTTTCTCGGGCGAGAAGGCAATGAGGGCCATGTCGCGCACCCCGTCTTTGTTCATGTCGCCGTAAGCGCTTTGGCAAGTCCAACCTTCAGGTATCATCTCCTCGGCTGATGTGCCGGTAGTCTTCAATGATTGCCCCCATACAGCGAGGGGAGCCATCAATAATATGAGAATCAGTTTTTTCATACGTGCTGTTGTTGAAAGGTTAATTTTGGGCAAAAATACAAAGAAGTGGGCAAAATACAAAATAATTTATGCGTTTTTAGTTGTAGATTCAACAATAATCGTTATCTTTGCATAAGATTACTAACTAACTTGATATAACGACTCACATGAAACACAGATTCATTACGCTTGCTTTCTTGGCCGTAACTGGCGCGACAGCCTGTTTCGGGCAATTGACGGAATCGACCGTCTGTCACGATGACGGCACCGTGACTTTCTATTATCAGAACGACAGTGCGAAGGAGGTGCTCGTCGATGTGCAGTTCGCTGGGCGCAAACCCATGACACGCGATGCCTCCGGGCTGTGGACCGCCACGCTCGGACCGGCGGCTCCCGACATGTATCCCTATTGCTTCGTTGTGGATGGTGTGGGCATCATGGACCCCCTGTGCGACCAGTATTTCCCCAACGAAGGGTTCAAGAACAGCCTGCTTGAGATTCCCGCCAAGGGCGGCTCGCTCATCCACGACATCAAGAATGTGCCGCACGGTTCGGTGCAGTATATCCACTACTATTCCAAGAGCCTCGGCGCAACCAATCAGGCCGTGGTCTATCTGCCGCCTTCGTATATGACCGACTTCCAGAAGAAATATCCGGTGTTCTATCTCATCAGCGGTACCACCGACACCGAGGAGGTCTATTACAAAGTGGGGCGTGTCAATTATATCCTCGACAACCTGTTGGCTGAGAAGAAAGCCAAGGAGATGATTGTCGTGCTGCCCTACGGCAACCCCGTCAAACTGCTGCCTAAGATGCCGGAGAATCCGATGGCGATGGGCGACGTGTTCAGTAACGACCTCATCAACGATTTGATGCCTTACATTGAGAAGAACTACCGCACCATCAACAACCGCGACCACCGTGCCATCGGAGGTTTCTCGCGTGGAGGCAATCAGGCTTTGGCCAACGGACTGCGCAACCTCGACAAGTTCTCTTACCTCTGCTCGTACAGCTCGTTTACCTCGACCGACATCCCCGGCGTGTACGACAATGCCGACGACACCAATAAGAAACTGCATCTGTTCTGGTTGGGCATAGGCACCGACGATTTCCTCTACGGCACCAGTCGTGACTATTTGGAGTTCCTTGACAAGAAAGGCATACACACGGTCAAGGAGTTCACGAACGACAAGTACGGACACACATGGATGAACGCCAAGTACTTCCTTGGCAAGACGCTGCCGCTGCTCTTCAACAAGAAAGCGTCGGAGGAAGCCATGAAGAACGGACAACCTGCTCCGGCGGCCAAAGGCGATGAGCAACCCTTCACGCCCGGAGTGATGGCAAGGCTCTTCCCCAAACCCATCATTTCGCCCGAATATACGCCGCAAGGCACCATCTTCCGGCTCAAGGCGCCTGATGCTCATGAGGTGTACTTGGAGACGGAGATGACTCCCCCCATGGCTATGACTTGTGATGGCGATGGCATTTGGAGCGTGACGCTGGCCGATTTCATGTTCGAGACCTTCGAGTATTGCTTCAATGTCGATGGCACTCGCATGGCCGACCCCAACAACATGTATCTTTCTCCCTCAAAAGGCTTCAAGCGCAGCGTGGCCGAAAGCCCCTCTTCGCCCTTCAGTTTCGCCTCGATGAAAGATATCCAGCACGGCACGGTGAGTTATGACCTCAACCAAGGTGCGGGGTGGTATTTCTCACCGATGAGTACTGGTGGCGGGTTTGTCATGCCCAATATGGTGCGGTTGGTGCCCGGCAAGGACGATACGATGGAGAGTTGGTTCACCGTTGGTGGTGCCGCCGCCATTGCCGACAAACTGATAGCCGACGGCAAACTGGGCTCGGTGATTATCACCACGGGCGACCTGAACTTCGGTGGCATGCCTATGCCGCCGGGCATGGAGATTCCGGAGCTCCGTGCGGATGATTTCAAGACATGGGGACAGCGCCGGCGCGCCCTCTTCCGTCTGCTCACCCACCTCAAACCGCCAAAGATGCCCGACATGCCGTTCATGCCGCAATAACCCCTTATACCCGTACTACGCTGTGGAATGTGAAAAAAGCAGATTCCACAGCGTAGTTTTCTTTTTTATTTCGTAACTTTGTGCCAAATCTATTAAAACCAGACGATTATGAAAAAAGTATCATTGGCTGTTCTTTTTGCCTGTTGCGCGCTGGCGATGTCGGCACAGGATGCCATCCGAGTGAAATATCAAGGTGCAAAACCCAATATCATGGACTTCTCATGGGCCTACCTCTTCGATGATATCGAAAACGAGGAAGAGTGTGACCAGGAAGCGTTTGCCGGCGTCAGACATGCGTTGTCGCAATACCGCGAGAGACTTCCACAAGAAGAAGGGTCAACGCTCACCGTTGACCTGAAAAATGGTTACATCCTCTATGAGTGGGAAGATGAGAATAATTCTAAGAAGACCGAGATGTGCTATTGGAACGAGTCCGACGGCAAGCATAAACTCTTTGCTTATAACACTTGGTATTACGTCGATGGCAAACCCGCCTTGGGGCAGTACGACGGTCTCACGTTCTGGCGCTATAACAATGCCACGAAGAAAATGTCAATGTGTCAAGCCCCGGGTTTTGAGGTGGAATATCAAAACACCACCTACTCACTGCCACGTGTGGGCAAAGACATCATCGTCACCAAGTGGGATGACAAAGGGAGAAAGAAACAGAAGACCCTGAAATGGAATGGCCGGGGATTCACCAGCAAGTAAATCCTAACATAAAAGCTCACCCAACGGTGAGCTTTTATGTTGAAATATATGGATATACTTGTTCATTCGATTAGTGCTCTTATGGCAGATATTCCAAATCCATCATTTTGAGTAAACCCCCATTCTCATCGAAGATGGAAAGCACGGTATGGCGGCCTCCGGCGGGGGTACCATCTTCGAGAAGAGCTGTATTATAGGCGTATGAGTTCATAACGATGTAGCCTTCTTCGTGTGTAAAACCGCATAAACCGGCGTTGGTGGGAAATAGTTTGACGGAAAGCGTCTCTAAATCAATGAGATAGGAGAAGGTGTTGCGGAAATCAAAACAACCATCAACGACAATTTTTCTGTGGTAGGGCACAATCTTGGCATCGAACGCAGCATGTATGTCCGTGAGTTGGCAATCGGTGCATGCTGTGCTGTGGGGTTTGTACCAAGAGAAGTCTGTCGCAAGAGTTGTGGTGAAGAGCTTCGACAGCTTTCGTTGTGTCATGTCGAACACATAAAGCGAACTGATGGTAGAATCAAACTCTTCCGTGGGTTTTTTGTCAATGTTGATATAGACCAACAAATCGTAGTCAGCGTCTGTCAATACGGCGGTTTTAGGCAGTCCCATTTGGTATAGGGAGTCCTTCAACGATGAACTGATGGCACTGTTCCATACGGCCTGACCATACGAGGAGGCAGCTGTCATCAATAGAATGCCAAACAAAAAGTGACGAAAGGTAATCTTAGCTGACAACATATTACTTATTTACGTTTTATTATATCGCATTTGACACCAACCACGTCATATAACCGAGGAAGATGAGGGTGAGCACACCGCCCTCCCAACGCTCTACCTTGAATTTGGTGAATGAGAAGAGCCACAGCAGCACCATACCTACGAGCATCATCGACAAATCGACGACCGTAATCTCTAACCCCTTCATGGGAGAGATGAGGCCCGTGATGCCCAGGATCATCAGAATGTTGAATACATTGCTGCCGATGACATTGCCCATGGCGATGGCACTCTGGCCTTTACGCGCAGCCACCACGCTCGTGGCCAACTCAGGCAGCGAGGTGCCGCCTGCCACCACTGTCAGACCAATTACAGCCTCGCTCACACCCAGTGCGGCGGCTATTTTGGTGGCACCCTCCACAAACAGGTTACTGCCGCCGACCAAACAGGCCAAGCCCAGCAAAATCAGCAACGTTGATTTCAACGGCGTATAGTTTTTCCTTTCCTCCTCAGAGACTTCTGCTTTGCCTTTCTTGGCCTGATACAGGGTGTAGAGCATGAAGATGATGAGGCCGATGAAAAGGATGAGCGCATCGAGGCGGCTGATATCCGCATCCCAGCAGAGGGCGGTAAGCAGGATGGCGGAGAACACGGCAAAGGGAATGTCTTTCTTCACCGTGGTTTTTGAGATGAACATCGGGGCTACCAATGCAGCCACGCCCACAATGAGGAACGTGTTGAAGATGTTACTTCCCACCACGTTGCCCACAGCCAGGTCGGCGGTGCCGCGGATGGCCGACATGAGTGAGACGAACAGTTCCGGTGCCGAGGTGCCCATCGCCACGATAGTCAGTCCGATGACGATTTGCGGGATATTCATCCGTTGTGCCAAAGCCACGGCTCCATCGGTCATGCGGTCGGCGCCCCACAGCACCAGCGCAATGCCGATAACAATCCAAAGAATATTAAGTATCATACATCGATTTTGTAAATTCGATGCAAAGGTATGCTTTTTTGAAAGATTTAGCCACAAAAGGAACTAAATAATTCAAAAAATAGCATTTTTTTATTGCTCAATGATAATCTCGGTCAGTCCGTCTTCACACCAGACTGTCTCTCGGCAAAAGAACAAAAGATTTCTCACTCGTCCATCGGATACCGCACACCCCATTCTTTGCGCAGACCATCCATGAGCTGCATCACATAGAGGGTCTCGTCGAGCGGCATGTAGGGCGATTCGGTCAGACCTTTCGTAAGGGCGTCCTTGCACGCCAAGAACTGATACTCATAACCCGTTATCTGCTCTGGCACGGCTATCTCTTCGATGAACACGCGGTCGCGGGCATACACCTTGATGCGTTGCGGGTTGTTGATGTTGTCGATGATGAGGTAACCCTCGGTGCCGCTGATGATGCCTTGGTTGTCATTGACGCAACAGGCCGACGACTCGATATTGGCGATGATGCCTCCCTCTAAGATGCAAGAGATGCTGTCGGTCAGGTCCATGCCGGTGTCCGACTTTACACAGTGTGAGTACATCTCTTTGATGGGGGCGTCGCAGAACATACGCACGAAATTGATACCATACACACCTAAGTCGAGCAGTGCACCGCCGCAGAGGTCGGCACGCATGATGCGCGGTTTGTTGCCCATGCTGTAACAGAGTGTGGCACTGATGAGGCGCAAATCGCCGATGCGCCCGGAAACCATCAGACCACGGACAATGTTGACGGCGGGCTGATAGCGCGTCCAGATGGCTTCGGCCAGAAACACACCTTTCTGTCGGGCGAGCGTCACCGCGCGCAATGCTTGCGCATGGTTGGCCATGAACGCCTTCTCCACCAGACAGGGTTTGCCGTGTTCCAATGCGTACATCGTCACATCGTAGTGGTGACTGTGGAGCGTGCCCACATATACCAAGTCCACCTCGGGGTCGTCTATCATCGCCTCATACGAGCCGTATGCCTTGGCGATGCCCCATTGCGTGGCGAAAGCGTCGGCCTTCGCTTGTGTTCTTGAACCCACGGCATGACATTCTAACCCCTCTTGCCGTTGTAGGGTGTAGGCGGCTTTCTCGGCTATCCAACCTGTGCCGATGATGCCTACTCGCAGTGTGTTATTCATCTTTTCAGTCAATAAAGTGTGATATTATCCGTTTTGATATTCGCGCCAAAGGCGTTTGATGTTCTTTCTAATGTACTTTCCGATGATGTCTTTCAGTTCGGAGTCCAATTCCGAGACGGCTTTCAAGTAGAGGTTGCGCTGTTGGTGGTGTTCGTTTTTGTAGTCTTTGAAGGCGACCACACCTTCCGTGTTCACCCCAGTCAGCACATCGGGCCACTCTACTACATGTTGCCAACAGTCCTTGTCCAGCGAGGAGCCGATAATGATGCCTTTCTCGGGCCCTTTTGTGTAGCCGGTGTCGATGTTACGTTGCTCTTCTTCTACGCAAGCCCTGCTCAGGGTGGCTATTTGCGACCCCTGAATCAACTCTCGTATCTTTTCCAGTTGCTTGTTCGACAGTTCCATCGTGGCATCTGGCAGGTGGTAAATCTTGTCTTCCTTGGTCTTCACCGGACTCGCTGCGCCCGAGAAGCCTTTGAGTTGGCGGAGATAATACTTGGTTGACAGCTTGTAAATGACCAGGATACTGACATTGTCGCCATAGCCGCTCCTTTTATAATAACTGTAATACAGTTGGGTAGCGCCTTCGGGCACATACTGTGACTGCGCCTTCGGTGTAAGGCAAAACATACTGAGCAATGCCATCATAAAGATTGTCCGTTTCATATATTTAGTGTTTTTAGTTATGCTGCAAAAAAAGTATAGAATCAACTTCAATTCATCTTATAATTACACTGCAAATTTACATTAAATATGCGAAAGTAGCAAATCGCATGGTAAAAAATGATATTTCGTTAGAAAGAATGCGGTGGAAAGATTGTTATTAAGTGGAAAAGTGTATCTTTGCGCCGATCATTCGTTGGAAATGGAAAAAAAGTTTATGAGACGATTTCGTTGGGTTGACTTAGCAATATTACCTCTCATCATCTTTGTTGTTCTCTTTTTGTTGCTATTATCGTTGAATATTGTTGGGGGGGTGTCTGCTGTTAAAAATTTAGGAAGAGGGATTCTGCCTGTTCCAAACTAAAAAAAAGACCAAGAGGAGATTTCGTTGGAAATCTCCTCTTGGTCATATCGGTGCGCCTGAAAGGGACACAACGTTTGAAATGTTGCTTTTTTGTAGATAGCCGTTTTTATTGGCTATATTTGGTTTAATGCAAAGGTAATCAATTATTTGCAACCTGCAAAGTATTTTCACGAAATTTCAAAAAATATCATTTAATTACAATTAAGTCGCCAAAAAGTCGCCAAAAATTTGGGGGTGTCGCCAAAAAGCATTACCTTTGCACTATCACATTAGTTATCGACATTATGGCAACAATCGTTTTATCGTTATCGGCAAAGACCGACAAAGTAACCTCGCAACATGAGGTGTTAATCCGTTTCTTTCATGGGCGTATCAACCAGAGGGCGAAGACCAATGTCTTTGTCAAGACCGATTATTGGGATGAAGAAACACACCGTATCAAATTAGATGAGGTTGAGGCGCAATTGAAAGAGAGTGAGGGTTGGCGCAAAATGACACCAGAGAGGAAACGGCGCAAACAAGAGTTGGAGGCGTTGAGGAAAGATTTGCAGGGAAAGACCGACCGTCTCAACGTTATCACGTCTTTGGTAAGTTCTGAATTTGAGAAAACCGACAAAAAAAACATTGCGCAAGGATGGTTGAAATCGTTGATTGATGGTTTTAACTTCCCGAAAAACAGCGTCAAAGAGCAGGGCTTTTTTGAAGTGCTGACAAAGTACATCAACGAGCGTGATTTCTCGTTGCAGAGGAAACGCCATTTTCAAGTGGTGTGGCGAACATTGAAACGGTTTGAGTTGTACAAAGATACTTGTTTGTCGTTTGATACGATAACCGATGACACGTTGCGCACATTTGAGGCGTTTTTCAGGGATGAGCATATTATTTGCGAGAGAGATAGTTATCGTAAAATATTAGAAGCAGTCCCGGAGAGCAGACAACCGCAGCCCAGAGGGAAGAATGCGACAAATAATTTCATGCGTCATTTCAGGGCTTTTTGGTATTGGGCAATGGATTTTGGCTTTACGGCAAATAATCCTTTCCGAAAATACAAAATTGTCGAGTGTTTGTACGGCACACCGTATTATATCACTATCGACGAGAGGAACACCCTATATAACTTTGATTTTTCCGACCAACCGAGCCTTGCCCGGCAAAGAGATATATTTGTTTTTCAATGCCTGATAGGATGCCGTGTGAGCGACCTTTGGGCAATGACAAAAAATAATATTGTCGATGGTGCGATAGAGCAATAGTTCGTTAAAAATTCAATATATGGTGTAACGGCTAAGCCGCGCAGCCA
>CAMJFC010000085.1 GCA_946404865.1 uncultured Prevotellaceae bacterium | reverse complement strand
TTGCCATCGCCGCCACAAAGACGGGACTTGACTCGCAGTTGGCGAAGGTGCTGATTAAACCGTTCGGCACGAAGAGCAGCAGCGTGTTGCTGGGTTTCATCCTCATCACGGGACTGTTCTCGATGTTTGTGAGCAACACCGCCACTGCAGCCATGATGCTCACGTTCCTGGCACCGGTGTTCCGTCAGTTGCCTCCCGAGGGGAAAGGGCGCATCGCCATGGCTTTGTCTATTCCCGTGGCAGCCAACCTGGGTGGCATGGGCACACCCATCGGCACCCCGCCGAACAACATTGCCTTGAAATACCTCAACGACCCTGAGGGCCTCAACATGGACTTAGGCTTCGGCGAGTGGATGATGTTCATGTTCCCGTTGGTCATCGTGTTGTTGCTCATCAGTTGGGGCGTCCTCTCTAAATTATATCCCTTCACGCAGAAGACGGTGGAACTGGAGATTGAGAGCAAGATGAAGAAAGACAAGAAGACGAAGATTGTCATCGTCACGTTCATCGTCACCGTGCTGCTGTGGGTGTCAGACTCACTGACAGGCATCAACTGCAACACCGTGGCACTCATCCCCTTCATGGTCTTTTCCATGACCGGAGTCATCGACCGCCGCGACCTGGAGGAGTTGAACTGGAGTGTGCTGTGGATGGTAGCCGGCGGTTTTGCGCTGGGTTATGCGCTCAACGGTTCCGGACTGGCCGAGAATGCGGTGAAGAGCATCCCCTTCGGCGATTTCTCGCCCATCCTGATTCTGGTGCTGTCGGGAGCCTTGTGCTACCTGCTTTCCAACTTCATCAGCAACAGTGCTACGGCAGCCCTGCTCATGCCCATCCTCACGGTGGTTTGCACGGCCATGGGCGACAAACTGGAGGCCATCGGCAGCACGCCTACCGTGCTCATCGGTGTGGCTGTGGCAGCGTCGAGCGCGATGATTCTGCCCATCTCCACGCCCCCGAACGCCCTTGCCTTCTCTACCGGTCTCGTCACTCAGAAACAGATGGCGAAAGTCGGCATCATTATGGGTGTCGTCACCATGTTGCTCGGCTACGGTCTGCTGTACTTCCTGGGAACGGCGAAAATGATATAGCCCCACCCCCTGCCCCCTCCCCTACATGGGAGGGGCGTAAATACCATACATCCCCTATTCCTTCTCGGAGGTAGCCCCACCCCCGTCCCCTCCCGAGGGAGGGGCGTAAATACCATGCTTCCCGCTATTCCCCTCGGCCATGAATGCCAATTCCACATTTTTCGGTCATAGACCTCAACAACTCGTCAACATTCAACATTCAGCCGCAAGGCCGACAATTCCTTGATTCCCATGTTCCTTAGACATAGAACCCTCTCGGCCGTAAGGCCGACATTTGGTTAATTCGTATTCCTCGGCCGTAAGGCCGAATATTAGGTTTATTCGGTAAATTAGTGTTCGTTAAAAATCCCCCTCGGCCGCAAGGCCGACAATTCCTTGATTCCTATGTTCCGTAGAAGAAGAAGCGTGCCGCAAGAGCCAGCATGTTTAGTATTTGTAACTGATACTGCTGTAGTTCATACTGTCTTTCGTGACAATGATCTGGCGGTCAATCCGTTTCAGGTCGGCGACATGCGAGATAATTCCGATGAGGCGGTTACCCTCCGTCAGTTCGTTGAGCGCCTTGAGAGCTTGCTGAAGAGAATTCTCATCGAGCGAACCGAACCCCTCATCAACGAACATCGTGTCGAGCTGAATCCCACCCGCCGACTCTTGTATCTCATCAGACAGGCCAAGCGCAAGCGACAGGGCGGCCTTGAACTGCTCACCGCCAGAGAGTGAACCCACCTCGCGCACGGTGCCATTGTAATGGTCGCAGACACTGAGGTCAAGACCAGTCTTGGCTGCACCGCTGGCGGCCGTGCGCCTGAGTAGTTCGTATTGGCCGTCAGACATCACCATCAGACGTGTGTTGGCACGTTGGATGATGCGCTCAAAGTATGCCGACTGCACGTATGTTTCCAGGCTGATACGCTCCTTCCCGCTCAGTTTCCCATTGGCTGTATCAGAAAGCGATTTCTTCATGCGATACTCTTCCTCAAGGGCAGACAACTGGTCCAGCGTTTCATTGACATGGCCAATCACACCCTTGTTGATCGTGTTGTTCGAGTTGAGCTCACCCATTTCATCTTCCTTTGTCTTCTTTTCGGCCTTTAAAGCTTCCATTTGTTGGGTGACCTCTTCGACATTCACATTCGGTACATTCTTGAGTTGCTCCTCCAACTGCTTAATCATGCCGTTGAGCTCAGCAAGCCGGGTGGTGTAATCACTGATTCCCTTTTCAGCATCAGTAATAGCCCCTTCAAGTCCTTTTTTCCTCTTTCTCTTGTCGTCAAGCACCCTTCTGGCTTCCGCTTCTGAAGGATAGACAAGGTCTTTTCTCAAGCCGTTTCTCTTTTCCTTAAGAGATTCTGTTTTTGCAGTCAGAGCAGAAAGATTAGATTGAAGTTGGCCTATCGTTTGTGCGAGTATCTCCAGTTGAGTCCGGTCTTGAGGCAATTTCTCGTCTAACCTCTTTTTCCTCGCAATCATTGGTTTCAGTTTCCTCTCAACCTCGTCAGTAATAGCCGTTAATTCCTCATTGATTTCCTCCTGTTTGGACTTGATCTTATTGGCCGCCTCATCAAACTCGCAATCGCCAAGAAGCTCATGTATTCTTGGCAACAGCGCCCTCTTGGTGGTTTCCAAGGCAGTTTTCTTGTTGGAACAGGCGGTTGCAGTTTCTTCGACACGCTTCTGGAGCTGCTCCACCTGTTTCTTCTCAGCTTCCAATTCCGCCTTGGTGGGAGCTTCCGGAGCCTTCTGTGCCAGTTGTGGGTGATGAGTGGAACCGCAGACAGGACACGGCTGCCCTTCTTGCAATGTCTCAGCAAGGAAACCGGCTTGTGCGGCAATGAAACGATGGTAATTCTCTTCGTGCTGTTTTGAAGCCTTTGCTCTCTTCTCCTCTGCCGCTCTCGCTTGATTCTGAAGTGCAGGCAGGCCACCAACCTCTTTATGATAACCAACAAGATCTCGTTGAAGAGTTGAGAGCTTTCGCGTTTCCGCTTCGAGCGTTTTAAAACGCGCATCCACTTCCACCTTCTTTTCGCCAGGACTCTGCCGATTGATGCTGTCCAACTCTTTTTCCTTCTCGCCAATACTATCCCTTAGCTTTTGGTGTTTTTGGATGGCATTTTCAGATTCAGAACGATTGGTGTTGATGGCTTTTTCATTGTTCTCTAAATCCTCTATACATTTTGACAGTTCTGCATATTTGGGCATCACCTGTTCCATCTGAGGAATCTCATTCGTCAACTGGTCGATTTCCGCCTGATGCGATTTCGCCTCTTCGAGTTTCTCGTTGAGAGCAGGTTTCTCTTCATTCTCACGTCTGTCTCTCTCTTCAACGGCCTCGTCGTGTCTCTTCTTATTCTCTTGATAGATTTTATCGGCATCCAGTAGTTTCTGGACTACTTCAATCTTCTTCTCCAAATCGCCACGCTCCTCTTTCAGCTTTCCAGCCTTCTGCTGTTCCTCTGACAAGATGGTCTGGATGAGCTCAACCATCTCGCTGATGGTCATTTCATCCTCCTTGACCTTTTCCTTGGCGGCCTTCAGTTCTTCAGCGTGTTCGCTGTCCTTAGAGCAAACGGCACCATCAACAAACTGCACAGCACTCCTGCGCATGTTCTGCACCTCGCCATAGAGAGCATTGGCGTCTTCCTGAAGCATCTTTTGGAGGGCGAGGTATCCGGATGTCTTGAAAATACTTCGGAATATTTCTTCCCGTTTCTTGGTCTCCGCCAGGAGGAGTTCACGAAACTGCCCTTGGGCAATCATCGCTATCTGGGAATATTGGGAGAAGTTGACGCCAAGAATCTCAATGAGTTTGGCGTTGACATCACTCAAAGCGGTGACAGGTTGTTCATCTCCAATCTGCAACGATGCTTCTGCATTCTGTGTGGTAAAGCCGTCGCCACGTCGTCTGGGGCGTTCCTGCTTAGGCGAGCGCCTTACCTTGTACTGTTGACCGCCATACTCAAACCGCAGTTCAACAAAAGTGGGCACGTCTGGTTGAGCATAAGTGGAACGGAACATACTGTCTTTGCGGCTGTTTCCGCTTGCCTCCCCGAACAACGCATAAGTAATGGCATCGAAGATGGTCGTCTTTCCCGCACCTGTATCGCCGGTAATCAGAAACAGACCTTGTTGGCCGAAGATGTCAAAATCGATTGTCGTTTCGCCGGCATAAGACCCGAAAGCAGATATTGTCAATTGATGTGGACGCATAAGGACTATTGATTGTTGTTGAAAATCTGGTCGATAAGACCTCTGATATAATCTTCCTGCTTGTCAGAGAGGGGTTGAGCATTCTGTTTCTCGAAGAGTTCCCCAAACAGCTGAATCGGACTGAGCTCATTCACGTTCAGGGGCTTGCCAAGGTCCGTCTTCCCTGCACGGGTACGTTTGTTGTCATACCCAAAATCCAACAGACGGTGATAGATGGTGCGCAACTTGCGCATACCATCGGGAATGTCATCCTCATCGGTGAGTGTGATGCGGACGTATGCCTCTTGGTAGTCCGTATCCTTGTAGAAATCTCTTGCCGTCAGTTCATCATAAGTGCCACGCAGATCATACCATTCATAACGCGGCGTTAAGGCACGCTCCGTGATGACAGGCTCATGGCCGGCCTTGAGTTCCACAATGCTCACCGATTTATTGTCGTTGACCTCAGAGAACGAATACTTCAAAGGCGAACCGCTATAACGTATGGCTCCGTTTCCACAGTTTTGCGGACGATGCAGATGGCCCAAGGCGACATAGTCAAAGTCGTCGAAGGCCGAAGCATCCACGTTGTCAAGGCCTCCGACCACCATATCCTCCGATTCCGAGCGCTCAGCCCCGGTCACGTATTGGTGGGCAACCAACACATTCTGGCGCGACTTGTCGATATCCATCTTGCCGACCACATAACGCATAGCCTCGTCGTAGGTCTTAATTTCAACGCCATCCTCAGCATAGTGTTGCACGACAGAGGGTTTGATGAACGGCAGCAAATAGAAAGCCACCTCCGACTCACCGTCCGGAAGAATGACAGGGCGTATTACCCCGTCATACACCGGCGACAGGTAAATCTTGTTAGCCTCCATGATGCGCGAGGCGAAGGAGATGCGCTCAGGCGAGTCATGGTTGCCACTGATGATGAATATAGCCTTTCCGAGTCTTGCCAGTCCTACGAGGAACTCGTCAAAGAGAGCCACCGCCTCAGCCGACGGCACACTCTTGTCATAGATGTCGCCCGCCAGGATAATCGCATCCGGTTGTTCCTCCTTAGCGATGCGAACAATCTCACTCAGGATGAACTTTTGTTCATCGAGCATACTATATTCCTTGACCCGCTTCCCTATATGCAAGTCGCTCGTGTGTAGTATCTTCATGATTATCGCCTTATTGGGATGATGTCAAAAATGATGTCCAGCAGGAAACAAAAACTGGTTCCTAAGTCTGTCATAATCTGCTAAAGATTATTTCACTTGATTATTCTGCCTAAAAGTGTATCTTTGAACCAATATCTTGTTAATGGCAACATTACGTATTCCGGTAGGCTCTCTAAATATTCTAATTCGAAGACTAACCGAGGGTCTTCGTCTTGCGAGTTTGGATGTATTTCAGCCTTACTCCCTATTCTTGCAACTCTAATAAGATAAAGATCGCGCACCCCTTTTTCTTTAATATAAGGCATGAAATAATACAACTTGTTGATAGCAACAGTTGAGGGGAAAGACTTTGTTTTGCCTGTATAGTATATTTTGGCAGGCTCCTCTTTTAGAAAATATTCCTCGTTGTTTTTCTTCACCAAACCTATCAGCAGGTGTTTTGCCTTGTCCAAAGTGTATTGTTTCTTGGGGCGGTTAACCATCAGCACCTTATTCTCATCATCAAATAGTCCGAGGTCTAACATTGGCTTAGCGTCACGATTGGAGAAGATAGGATTCGAAGAAACCGGGGCTTCATCATAGATGAAACTATATAAAAATTTGCCAATTTGCTCAACTATACCACATACTAATGCATTCCCCATTAGGAAGGCGCGACGACCATCAGTTACTTCTGGATGATAAGTATGATTATCAGGGAACATATTCAGACGTTCCAACTCGATAGGTAGCAATCGACGGTAACGGCCTGATTTTGTTTTTACTACGTGTTTGAAACGAGAAGGCGCAGTACCACCCTCGCCAGTTATAATCGTGCGTGAGGGCTGGTCTAGATAGTCGGGAAAGGCCATCCCCCCCTCGGAGAAGACGTATTGATAACCTTCTTTTGATACTCGGTTGATTTTCTTTGCGCCTTTCTCATATTGCCATTTAGGCAGGTCCTCAGCGGAGATGAAAAACTCCTCGGGAACGAGATTCTCATCCACGAGATTACCTCCGAGCGTTTGGCGTGGACCGTCATAAACAGGGTCGGCATCAACCGAATACACATGCCGGTCTTTTATCATCCCAGCATTTCCAAATGGACTAAGCCGTTTCTCTTTGTTAAAATTGGCAGAAACCTCCCGAATTGTTCCTTCGATGTCAAATTCCGAAAGTGTCCCCGGCTTTGCCTTGAACTCGAAGGCTTTTGCCATGATTCCGTCATATTCTACCCAGTCGTCCATATGCTCCATCTTTTGTGCAACCACTGAGTTCTTTTGATATCCTACAATGTAAGTCCTGCGTCTCCGTTGAGGCATTCCATAGTCCGCAGCGTTGATGATGCGCCACTCCACGATGTAACCAAGGTCAGCAAGCGAAGCAAGGATGATGGCAAAATCGCGACCTCGTTGCGTTGCGGGAGAATTGACCAGACGGTCTACATTCTCGAAGAAAATATATTGAGGCCGTTTGTCTCCCTTTTCGTCAAGAATGCGATAAATTTGCCACCACAAAACACCTTTCTTTCCTTCTATGCCTCCTGATTTACTAAGTGTTGCCGCAACAGAATAATCTTGACAAGGGAAACCACCTACTAACAAATCATGATCAGGAATGTCGGTTGTCGGCACAAGATTGATGTCCTTATTACTATGCCCCTTCCTTCCGAATCGTGCTTGATAAACGAGCGATGCATCCTGATGCCGCGTTGACGGTTCCCATTGGTTGTTCCAAATGGTTTCGTAAGCATCTGAAGCACCTTCCAAGCCAATGCGGAAACCACCGACACCAGCAAAGAGTTCTACTACACGAATGGTACGCTTATTACTCATTACTTTCAATTATATTCTTTACATATTCACTATTAAACCAGTAACAATATTTCTTGGCAAAGCCGCCATTAGGATTATAGGCAAGGTCTGCTGCCACCCTTCCTTTGGGCCGCACGTGAAAGTTTCTATGGTCTATTAATTTCCAAAAATATTCCGGTTCAATGTTATTTTTCAACACACAGTTGCGGATATTCGTCCAATATTCCTCTGCTAAATCAACATCCTTAAGCGGCATAGTCCAGAAAAACACTTTCTGTAAAACATATCTTTTTTCCTCCTTCCCATTGATGACAATATTCCTATTCGAGTCTCTGCGAAAAACGACAAACAGAAAACGGCTCGTAAACAATTCATATAAACGAGAGTCGTACCAATTTTCATTTTCGTAAACTTCTTCATAATCGATATTCTCAAACGACATACTCTCATTAATGTTTCCGTTTTCCTCTACTCGAACCGTCTTCATTGTCAAGCCAGCCTTCATGAATTCTTCAGATTGATTAACGTTGCTTACATCGGGGGAAACTATCGCGTTAGCAATGTTGAAATACTTCGACTTTGAATTAGACTCCTCTTTTGAAAGCATGGCCGAGATTTCTTTGTAATCTTTCCCGATGAACGGTTCGAAACGGGAAAGAATAATTTCTTCAAAGGAACGCTCCTTCAATTCCTTGGTATTCACGACTTCCTCGCCTTGCAAATCGAAGTTGACAACTGCTCGTTTTCCGGAGTCTTTGATGTACTGCAGAACTGTTCGCATATAAGCTGTTTTCAAGGAAAACGCTCTCCGTGGCGCACCAATCGAGGAGAAAGGTTGGGCTCTAAGCGAATCGCCTTTTTGCCCCTTCCTGCATGCTCCTAAATATTCCGTGTCACCTTCCGAAAGCAGATGCGCTTCACCTCGCTTAATCTTTTCTATGATTACATCATAGTCGTGCTTAATCATCAGCAAGTCCTTTTCAGGAATTTTCCATAAAGCGACAAAAAGGAAGTAACGGTCGTATTGCTCTAGTTTACCATCATAGAGATAGAATAACAGAAGCATCAGTCGGCATTTGTTATAGAACAACGACATCTCAAACGACTGATTTACGACTTCGTTGTAATCAATCATATCAATGACAAGTCGTTCCTTAATCTGGAGTGACAGGTCCTTCAGTTTCTTCAGACCTGTTGTCTTCAGTTCCACTCCAGCCTCTTCAAAGTCAGGGGTCGGGTTGCTATTGGCCTTATAGTGATAGTAAAGTTCTTCAACCATCTGGCCAAGGGTTCCTTTCCCAGACATGTTATAGCCTTTAACAGCTTCATCGCCCACAATCTGCCGAAGAGTGTGGTCAAGCAGTGGTATAGCGTATTCTAAAATAGACTTAGGAGAAGTCTTGTCGTAATTTTGTAGGTTCATACAAAAGTGTTTTTTAACATGCAAATTTAGACAAAAAATTTGGATTTATATGCCAGTCAAGATAAAAAAGTAAACAAATTGCCCCGGAATGAACGTATTGGCATGAAAAAGCGTAATCTAGCAATAACCACGCACCCATTCCGTCGATTTCCTTTCACCTGTTTATTAACTTCTTAACTACTTTATTTCGCAAGAGAATAGAGGCCAAAAGGGCGATTTAGTCCTTAAGGTGAGCTGTCACTTGTTGACTCCACCCCGAGGCGAAGCCTATACCCCTCCCCTGATAAGGGAAGGGAACAGGCTGACGCCCTTGAGAAAGATTAAAAGGCAATGACCACTTCTTTAAGCAGGGAACTGGCTGACACCCTTGAGAATAACTAATGCGACACAAAAAAATTGCAACGACTTAAACGGATACCGGGGAGGGGGAAGAAATAGGGGTTAATTTTGCTGCCGAAACGAAAAGGGGGCGAAAACGGAACCTGATTCGTGACGATTGACTGTGCACAACAAAAAGAGATATTCATCATTAAACAATTCTAAACCATGAAACAAAACACAACCATTATGGTGTTCACAAACCAACTGGAAGCCATACGCAAACAACCCCGGAAAGTGCAGAAAGATTTGATGGCCTCCATGCTCTGTTACCTGGCCTTCGGTGAACAGCCCGACTTCAGTGGTATGGTACTGAGAAACAGACAGTTGGCGGAGTCGGTGTGGATGCTGATGCTGCCCGTCTTGGAGCGCTCGCGCCGACTGCGCTGCACCGACTGCCCACGCGCGTACACTCGCGCATACGCAGAAGAAGAAAAAGAAATAGAAGAAGAAGTAGAAGTAGAAAAAGAAAGAAAAGAAAGAAATCTTTCTTTTGCAGATGCTAACGCATCTGTGTCATCTGCAAAGGCAGACGACGACCCGAAAGCTATTCGTACTGGTCGTAAAAACGATAAAAACACAAGGGGGACTGCGGTTGATGCTGATGGGACTGCTGGTGAGAGGCGTGGTATGGATAATACTGACCCCACCGCTACCCCTCCCCTACATGGGAGGGGAGCTGGCTGGCGCCCTTGCGAAAACGATGCTGATGAAGTGAACGGTGTTGATGGGAGGAGAGCTGGCTGGCGCCCTTGCGAGAGGGGCTATGATGAAGACGCTGATGATGGGAGGGGAGATGGTACGGCTTCGGCAAATACTGGTGGTAATGCTGGTGGCG
Organism: uncultured Prevotellaceae bacterium; assembly: GCA_946404865.1. Lineage (GTDB taxonomy): Bacteria > Bacteroidota > Bacteroidia > Bacteroidales > Bacteroidaceae > Prevotella. Next base: position 2,030 of record CAMJFC010000085.1, on the reverse strand, counting down.
AGACTGGTGGTGATGGGACTGCAGGTGACGTCGCTGTAGGCGCTGATGATGAAACAAATGGCACATCGGACGGGACGAAGGAGTCTTATGCAAACGCGGGACCGAAAGATGGAGGTCCGAAGCAACCCCGCCTTAAGGGCGAGAAGTTGTACAAGGCTATCCGTGAGTATTTCAACGTGCATGTGCATGGTCGCGGTATCCCTGAAATCAAATCGCTCTGTGGCAAGCGGCGGCACGTTCTTGACGCCCGGTTCCGTGAGTACGGTTCGGATGCTGTGGCAGAGGTGATTAAAAAAGCCTCAGAAAGTCATTTCCTCAACGGCGACAACAACAAGAGTTTCGTGGCCTCGTTCGATTGGATGATGCGGCCCGCCAATTTCGTCAAAATATGGGACGGAAATTATGATGACAGATAAGATAGGGGTGTGTTTTAGGGGTAAGGGGTGAGGGGTAAGAGATATGCTTAGAACCCTGAACACTAAACCCTAAACCATTCAACACTCAAAATTCAAAATTCCAAATGTTAGTTCACAATCTTGACATGGAAGAGCGGGTGCTCTCGGGACTGCTCAGCCACAATGAGTGGATAGAGGCGGGCAGCGACTATCTGTGCCGCGAGCTCTTCTTCGAACCACGCCACCAGACGGTCTATGAGGCCATCCGGCAGCTCTACGACAACGGGAAGCCTGCCGACATCGTCACCCTGTCGCTGCATTTCTTCCAACAGCCTAAGGACGGTGTCGATACCGCTTTTGTCAGCACTTTCGTACACTACATCAACGAGGACACGCTGATGTATTACCTGCGCTGCCTGTACGAGTTGAAGGAACGGCGGCGCTACAAGGAGGTGGCGGAGTTGGCTTTCGACATCTGCAGCAAACTCAGTGCTCCGTTCGACGAACAGCAACAACGCATTACGCAGTTGGTGCACGACATCGGCATGGTGCCCGGTTCACGCGTCTGCGACATGATGGAGGCCAACAGTCAGTTGAACCGTATCATCATGGACCATGCCAACGGTGTCACTCCCATGGGCATCCTCACCGGCTTCGATGGTCTCGACCGTCTGGGGGGGGTGCAGCGTGGCGATCTGGTGGTGATAGCGGCGGAGAGTTCGCAAGGCAAGACGTCGTTAGCGTGCGATTTGTGCGTGAGTGCTGCCCGTGGCGGTCATCCCTGCATCTTCTACTCCGTGGAGATGAGCATGGTGCAGATAGCGGCGCGCATGGCGGCTCCCTGTGTTGACATCTCGCCCCGTGTGATGCTGCTGGAGCGGTTCGACCAGGCGCTGTTCAAACGGTTCGACAGCCGTATCGGACAGATGCTCGACCTGCCCATCTATTTCGACGACGGCATCAGAAGCACCATCGAGCGTATCATGGCCGGCATCCGTCACGTTGTGCGCTGTCAGCAGGTGGAGTGTGTGTTCATCGACTATTTGCAGGTGTTGCAGCACAACGATGAGGAGGTGGCAGCCAGACGACGCACCGAAGAGCAGTTCTTTGGCGGGGTGGCGCGTCAGTTGAAGAACATCGCGAAGGAGTTGAACATCTGTGTGGTGCTGTTGTCGCAACTCTCGCGCGACCGTTCCAATCCCGCGCCGACGCTCAGTCGGCTGAGGGGGTCGGGACAGATTGCCGAGGCGGCCGATGTGGTGCTCACCATCTACCGGCCTGAGCGTTACGGGCGCAACTATTCGGGCGATTATGCCTTGGTGGATCCGCGCGGCACGGCTCTCATCAGCATCGCGAAGGGACGTAACATCGGCACGGGTGAGTTTATCTGCGGTTTCAATGCCGACCTGACTCATTTCTATCCGCTCGACCGACCCGCGCTGCTCGAGGAGGATGCACGAATGGCGACAAGGAGAAATAGGGAATGGTGAAGAATGTTGAATGTTGAAAATTCAACATTCAACATTCTTCATCGCCGCAGGCGACAATTCAACATTCATAATTCAAAACTCAACATTCTGTTTCCCCCACCCAACCCTCCCATGGGAGGGCTTCCAACCCCTCTCTAAATCTCTC
>CAMJFC010000084.1 GCA_946404865.1 uncultured Prevotellaceae bacterium | reverse complement strand
CTCCTCGTCGCTCTGTCACTAAGGTATGCTCGGCCCATCAAAGGGCCGGCATGATCGCGACGCAACAGAGTTGCGATTATCTGTGTTCGCTTCGCTCACCGCGCTGCGACAAATGCCATATCATTTCATCACAGTCCTATCGGCCGCAAGGCCGACATTCCTTGATTCCTATGTTCCTTAGAATCCATACCCCCCTCGGCCGCAAGGCCGACCTATTCGGTCAATTCGGTCAATTTGTGTTCGTTAAAACCCCCATCGGCGAACAGCCGATACCTTTCCTTGATTCCCATATTCCTTAGCCTTCATCCCCTCGCCGTAGGCCGACTCATTCGGTTAATTATTATTCCTCAGCCGCAACCCGCCCCCATTCGTCGTCCCCCTCCGAAAACACCTTATTTCGTCAATTTCATGAAAAATCCCTTCCATTTTGCTCGTTTATCGATATTTTGCACTAACTTTGCCCCGCAATAATATCAACCACAGCAGATAACAGACCTTGTGGGAAATCATCACCTAACTCCCCGGCAACTTACCTGCTAATAAACAACAGTCATTATGAAAAACTTAGATTGGGCAAAATTGTCTTTCGGTTACAGAAAAACGGATTATAACGTGCGTTGCTACTATCGCGACGGTAAATGGGGAGAGATTGAAGTGTCTTCAGAAGAGTACCTCAACCTTCACATGGCCGCCACATGTCTCCACTACGGACAAGAGGCGTTCGAGGGACTCAAAGCCTACCGCTGCCCCGACGGAAAAGTACGCGTGTTCCGGATGGACGAGAACGCCGCCCGACTGCAAAGCACTTGCCGTGGCATCATGATGCCCGAGGTGCCCACAGAACTGTTCGAAGAGATGGTGGCCAAGGTGGTCCGCCTCAACCAAGAGTGGATTCCGACCTACGAGAGCGGTGCCACACTCTACATCCGTCCGCTGCTCATCGGTACCAGCGCACAAGTGGGTGTACACCCGGCCAGTGAATATCTGTTCCTCATCTTCGTCACACCCGTAGGACCTTACTTCAAAGGCGGTTTCTCCACCAATCCCTACGTCATCATACGCGACTACGACCGCTCGGCTCCCCTCGGCACAGGTAAATATAAGGTGGGTGGCAACTATGCCGCTTCGCTCTTCGCCAACAATCTGGCGCACGAGAAAGGCTATGCCTGCGAGTTCTACCTCGACGCGAAAGAGAAGAAATACATGGACGAATGTGGTGCCGCCAACTTCTTCGGCATCAAAGACAATACTTACGTCACACCCAAATCCACGTCCATCCTCCCCAGCATCACCAACAAGAGCCTCATGCAACTGGCTGAGGACCTGGGCATGAAGGTGGAGCGCAGACCCATCCCCGAAGAGGAACTCGACACCTTCGAGGAGGCCGGAGCATGCGGCACGGCAGCGGTCATCTCGCCCATCTCTTACATCGACGACCTCGACACCGGCAAACGCTATGAGTTCGGTGCCGAACCCGGACCCATCTCCAAAAAACTTTACGATACTCTCCGTGGCATCCAATATGGCACCATCGAGGATAAGCACGGGTGGACCACAGTCATTATCGGATGAGCAAAGGTAAACTCCAGAAATTCGCTGATTTAGCGACATACAAAAACGTGTTTCAGTACCCCTTCTCGGTACTGGAACACGTTGATTTCGATATGTGCGGAAAGTGGCGCGAACAGTATTTTCACAACGACCATCCCATCGTACTCGAACTGGGTTGCGGCAAGGGCGAATATACGGTCGGACTGGCACGCCTCTTCCCCGATGTCAATTTCATCGGTGTCGATATCAAGGGAGCGCGATTGTGGAGCGGTGCCACCCAGGCGCTGAACGAACAACTTGACAATGTGGCGTTCCTGCGCACCAACATCGAAGTCATCGACCGTTTCTTCGCTCCCGGCGAGGTGCAGGAGATATGGCTCACCTTCAGCGACCCGCAGATGAAGAACCCCCGCAAGCGGCTCACCAGCACGTTCTTCCTCGAACGCTACCGCCATTTCCTGATCGACGGAGGAATCGTACATGTGAAGACCGACTCCAATTTTCTCTTCACGTACACCTCCCTTTTGGTCGAGAAGAACCAACTGCCCTTGCTCTTCCGCACCGAGGACCTCTATCATACCGACGGCATCGACGATGACACCCGTCGCATCCTTTCCATCCAGACGTATTATGAGGGACAGTGGATAGCACGCGGCCTGAACATCAAATACATGAAATTTCGTCTGCCTCAGTCCGGTGTGTTGGAAGAGACAGACGAAGAAATCGAAACCGACGATTATCGCAGTTACAAACGGTTCTCACGCAGCCCGATTCAAAAGCGCGTTTAAACCATCCCAAATCTATCTGCAATAATCTTCCCTATCTGCAATAATCTCACATCGTAGGGGCGGGTCTCCGTGCCCGCCCGCAATCAGCAATAATCCTCGCCTCGTAGGGGCGGGTCTCCGTGCCCGCCCGTCATCAGAATATTAGGAATCTCAAGGGCGTCAGCAGTTCCCCTCCCAACTAATGTCCTTTAACCCCAGGGTGTTACCCTGGGCTATGAGCTCGTTGCTCTTTCAGAGCGTTCCGAACTCCCTCCAATTCTTCATCAGTAGTCGCCCAACTTATTTACAGCCATTTTTTTTATATATTTCTTTTATTGTGCAAAAAGTGCTATATTTGCAGAGAAAATAAATCAATAAATATGAAAATAATTCTGATTGTCATCATTATTTTGTGCATCATCACATTACGGTGGGATATCCTTCTCCTCATGGCAGTCGTTGCGATTTATTTTTGGCTGACGAAGGACAAGGGTGGTGATGGCCGTCCTCCTATGATGCGTCATTGACTTCCCCTCTTCGCACCAGCCGTTGCCGTCGTTTCATTTTCATAAGATTTAAGACCATCCCCTCGGGGATGAAACAAAAATGAATAGGTATGGTTGATTTTTCAAGGGTTTTTACTGTCGTTTGTCTTTATCTTTGTGGCGGAAAAACCGCACAACCACGACATCGACAGACCAATTGATTCATTATTTATAGTAAAAACCTAACTCAAATGAAAAAACTTATTATCTTCTCATTACTGATGACTGCCGGCACATGCTGTGTCGTACAACAGTCAAAGGCACAGAGCGACATTCCTCTGGTCTATACCGTAGAGAACACCGGCGCCGACGCCAACCCCGTGCTGCCCGACAAAGACGGTGCCGTGAAAATCGACCCGCTGCCCGACCCGCTGGCATGGAGCGACGGCAGCGGACGTGCTGTCGATTTCGCCGACTGGGCGAAACGTCGAGGCGAGATAGCCAAAGAGATTCAGCACTATGAAATAGGTGTCAAACCCGTCGTCGATGCCTCGCAGGTACAGGCACGCATGGAGGGCGACAAACTCATTGTCGATGTCACCGTCAACGGACAGACGTTGCAACTCAGCGCCGACATCAAATATCCTTCCACGGGTTCTGCGCCCTACGCTCTCATGATTGGCACCAGCGGCATCTCGCTGCCCTCGGCGGTCTTCGCCGGACGGCCGATTGCCACCATGACCTTCTCCGAGAGCCAGGTCAATAACTACTCGCAGCTCGGCTCTCCCGCCGGACGTGGCAACTACGCGTTCGACAAACTCTATCCCGACCTCAAAGACAATGGCGCCTATAGCGAGTGGGCTTGGGGACTGAGCCGACTGCTCGACGGTTTGCAGCAACTGGGTCCTGAGGTGACGAAAATCGACATGAAGCGCATCGGCGTCACGGGATGCTCCTACGCCGGTAAGATGGCGCTCTTCTGCGGTGCCTTCGATGAGCGCGTGGCACTCACCATCGCACAGGAACCCGGTGGCGGCGGCGCTGCGGCATGGCGCTACTCCAGGTGGATGAACGCCCAACCCGATGCCGAGTCGGTCGAAGGACTCGACAACACAGATTACAACTGGTTCAAGGAGAGTCTCCGTGCCAACTATGCCGGCAAAGAGGTGTCCTTCCTGCCGCACGACCACCACGAACTGGCGGCCATGGTCTGCCCCCGGGCGCTCCTCATGCTGGGCAATCCCGACTACACGTGGCTGGCCGATCCTTCTGGCTATGTGTCGATGAACGGCGCACTCAAGGTGTGGCAGCAGTATGGCATCGACGACCGCGTGGGCTACTCCATCGTTGCCGGACACGGTCACTGCCAGTTGCCCGTGGTACAATACCCCGAAGTGGAAGCCTATATCGACAAGTTCTTGCTGGGCAAAGAGGATGTCGATACCCGTGTGCGCATCGCACCCGACAGTTACAAAGACATCGACCTCGACTGGTGGACCGGTTGGTGGGGCGTGAGCGAACCGGGTGAGTTCGGAGCCGATCCCGTGGTCTATCAGGGTCCCGACCCCGGCACGGAGGCCTTCCTGCCGTTGGCGGGCAACTGGGCGAGCCGTGTCACTGGCACCGCTGCCGATGACGGTAATATCTACTCCGGCACGGTCAACTTCTCCGGACAGTGGGGCGAGGTCGGCGGACGACAGTGGGGCGCCGATGTCACCGAAGGCACCAAACATGTCATCACGGTCAAACTGGCGGCTCCCATGCCCGAAGGACTGCAATGGAAACTCGGTTATAAGGATGAATACGGAGAGCCTATCGGCGAGACCTATCCGCAGATTGAGACCGAGGGCAATAACATGACTATCACCCTCACGCAGAGTTATTGGTATCTCGCTGTGCAACGCAAGAGCAGCTCTGCCATCGACCCCATCGAGATTATTTCTGCCACTCGCGATGTCTATCTGACGGAATTTACTCCTGAGTCTTCCGACCTCGAGGTGCTCGTCGATTACGGTGCTGAGATTGACGGACGCGTGGTCAGCCCGAACGGACTCCCCGCTGCTGTGTCACTGCCCGGCAACTGGGGCGATGTGAAACTGTGGGGCGCTCCTTTCGACATCAATGAATATCCGCGCTACCGCATCGAACTGGGTCAGGCTCCCGAGGACGGACAACTGCAGATGTTCGTGCGCAATGCGGCACAGGCGAAGGATTACAGCGGTCATTACTATCCCTTTAGTGCCGGACAGACCGTGCTCGAGGGCGCTTTCAATCCCGATGACCTGGGCGATGACCCTGTGGTCACGCAGTTCGCCTTGCAAAACATGACCGGCTCTACCGTGCAGACCATCGTCAAGGATGTGCGCCTCTTTACCGCCGACGGCACATCTGTGCCCACCTCGGGACTCGTGGCCAACGGATGGAATCCCGCCACGGTGACTCCGTCTGGCTCTGAGCCCGTCTATGAGGGCACGGTCAATTTCACCAAGCAACATGCTTATGTGGGTCCCTATAGCGGCACTGTGGCCGTTGGCACCTACCACCGTTTCACGTTCTTCACCGACCAGCCCATCCCTGCCGGATTCCAGATGGTGACGGTCATCGGGGGCGACGTGCAGACCACTTCCATTGAGGCGGCAGCACAGGCTTCTGCCCTCAACCGCGCCGCCGGAGGCTATGAGTATCATTTCGATGTCTTTGCCGACTACACGTTCCTTGCTCTGCAATACACGGGCGAAGAGACGCAGTCCATCCGCATCAACCGCATCAAGCGCGATGTCCTTGAAATCGACCCCACGGCCATTGAAGATGTCACCGACAGCGCCTCATCGGCCGAGGTCATCTCCACGCAGGTCTTCAACGCCGCAGGCATGCCTTCATCCCGCGTCGGCCAGGGTGTCAACATCATCCGCGAGACCCTCAGCAACGGTCAGGTCCGCACCCGCAAACTCATCGTCAAATAACCTTCCAACCAAGGGGAGGGGCAGGGGTGGGGCCTCTATTGTCTTAAAAACCTAAAAAATGAAACATTTTATTTACGTCATTTCATTCCTATTATCTTATTTCGTCTTCAGTGTACAGGCGCTGGCCGACAATGTCACCTTCACCGAAAGCAACCTCCCCATCATCGTCATTCAGACCACCGAGGCCATCAATGCCGATACGAAAGTGCCGGGAACGATGAAAATCATCAATAATGGCGAGGGTCAGGTCAACCACCTCACCGATGCCGCCGCCGACTACGATGGTGCCATCGGCATCAAATGGCGCGGAGAGAGCTCACTCAACTTCAACCAGAAGAAATATACCGTCGAGACGTGGGATGCCGAAGGCAACGACCTGAAGGTGTCGCTCCTCGGCATGCCCGAAGAGTCCGACTGGGTGCTGCTCGCTCCCTACAACGATGTCTCAATGGTGCGCGATGTCTTCGCCTACTATATGTGGAACGCCATGGGTCATTGGGGACCACGCACGCAGATGTGCGAGGTGGTGGTCAACGGACAGTACATGGGCGTGTATGCCTTCTGCGAACGAATCAAACGCGACAAAAACCGTGTTGACATCAGCAAACTCAAACCCGAGGATGTGGAGGGGCGCGATGTCACCGGGGGCTATATCGTCCGCATCGATGCCTACGACGAAGAGGACGAGACGTTCCCCTCGAAGGTGAAAGGCATACAGAAACAAAACTGGAACTGGGGTGGGGGAAGCACAACTGAGGCCACCGTCACTTGGACCATCTACTACCCGAAGAAAGAGGACTTGCAACCCGCTCAGCGCGACTACATCCGAGGGTATATAGACCAGGTGGAGACCACCATTCAGTCGGCCGACTTCACCGACCCCTTGACGGGTTACGCCTCGCTCATCGATGTCGCTTCGTTCGTGGATTACTTCATCCACACCGAGGTCAGCCTCAACGCCGACGGGTTCAAACGCAGTGCCTATTTCTACAAAGAGAAGGATAAAAAAGACGGCACACAGGGGTTGCTCTTCGCCGGACCCGTTTGGGATTTCAACCTGGCCTATGGCAACTGCAATTTCTGCAACGCCAACAATGTGCAGTCATGGGTCTATCAGGGTTGCGAGACCAACCCCACACCCGTGATGTGGCAACGCCTGCTTCAGGACCCTGCTTTTGCCAATGCCGTCAAACGCCGTTATCTCGAACTGCGGCAGACCATCCTCAGCGAGGAGGCCATCGACCAGTTCTTGGACAGTTATGCGACATTGCTCGACCAGGCCAAGGACCGCCAATTGAAACGGTACAGCGAAGTGCTGCAAAGCAACAACCCATGGGATTTCGGTCCCACCTCATTCTTCGCCGCCTACAGAGTGTCATCTTATGCCGAGGAGATAGCCACCGTCAAGCAGTGGTTCCGCCGGCGTCTCGCCTTCCTTGATGCCCACATGCCCGGCTCAGCCGACGCACCATCAGCCATCCGTCAGCCCGTGCACAATCTTGATGCCACGTTGACGGTGCAGGGAGGCAACATCCTTGTCGCCTGTGCCCAACCCCTCTCCCGCATTGATGTCATCGATGCCACAGGAGCCTGCCTCCGTTCCCTCCCCGTCAACACCTCCCATTCCCTCTCATCGGGTTCCTCCCATCTCTCCACGCCCTCCCTTTCTTCTTCAGCCGAATCCCCACTTTCTTCTTCTTCAGTCGGTTCCTCCCATCTCTCCACGCCCTCCCTTTCTTCGACTCCCCCTCCTTCTTCAACCGACCTCTCTCTTTCTTCCTCTTCCGAATCCTCTCTTTCTTCTTCATCGGGTTCCCCTTACCATGCCACCGTCAGCCTCTCTGGTTTAGGTCATGGCCTTCGCATCCTCGTCTGCTACACCACCACCGGCAACATGGTGTCCCGCAGCATCTATCTGCGCTAACCTGTTCCCGCCCATCATCCCTCTGCACTAATCTTCCTCGCATCGTAGGGGCGGGTCTCCGTGCCCGCCCGTCATCCCAAGAACCCGCATCTCAAGGGCGTCAGCCAGCTCCCCTCCCTTTGCAGGGGAGGGGTAGAGGCGAAGCCTCGGGGTGGGGTCAATGGCCCGCTCATCATCCCTCTTTGCTAACCTGTTCACACCCATCATCCCTCTGCGCTAATCCGTCTCTCCCATCGTTATCCGTAATTCTGCGCCCCGAAGGGGCAACATGCACTTAGCCCAGGGTAACACCCTGGGTTAAATGTCATGTATGGATTTTTCGCCCTGAAAGGGCAAAAGCACAAGGATATCATCCCTCTGCACTAATCCGCCCCGCATCGTAGGGGCGGGTCTCCGTGCCCGCCCGTCATCCCAAGAACCCGTATCTCAAGGGCGTCAGCCAGCTCCCCTCCCTTTGCAGGGGAGGGGTAGAGGCGAAGCCTCGGGGTGGGGTCAACAGGCTTGCCCATCATCCCTCTTTGCTAACCTGTTCACACCCATCATCCCTCTGCACTAATCCGTCTCTCCCATCGTTATCAGCAATTTTGCGCCCCGAAGGGGCAACATGCACTTAGCCCAGGGTAACACCCAGGGTTAAATGTCATGTAGGGAAACTTCGCCCTGAAAGGGCAAAAGCATATCCCGCGATTAAAATTTCCGTTAGGCTCTCCTTTCGACCAATTCGCCCCATTCGTAGTCGTAAGATCCCTCATCGGCGAATAGCCGATTCCCTTCCTTTATTCCCTTCGTTCCTACGAATTCAATCCTCCTCGGCCGTTAGGCCACCCAATTCCTTAGTTCCTATATTCCTTAGACATAGATCTCCCTCGGCCGTTAGGCCGACGTTAGTCAAATTCGTATTCCCTGCCTCCCTGGCCGCCCATTCATTTATTCGTCTTCGTCTTCGTCTCCATCGCAATGTTCTTCATCTTCGATCTCTATCTTCTCCGTCTTTGACAGCACGGGTTTCATGCCGTCCCATCTGAAAGTGTGGATGAGGTAGCCTTGAGGTCCGAATTCAGAAATCCTCAGTTCCTTGCCTTCCTCCGGCAAGTCATAGTAGAATTTTGTGTCTTCCGTCGTACGGAAACCGTCAATAATCTGTGGTTCAGGCGTGAGCGTGTGATTCTTAGGGTCGTAGTCGTAAAAACACACGAAATGGAGGTCTTGGCCTTCGTTCGTCCCGCCGAAATACACGCCGAACAAACGGTGACCATTAGAGCGTTTCCAGTAGCATGACCTCATGAATTCGCGGCGTTCAGCAGCACCCCACCAGTTAACCTCAACGAACCCGTTCTTAGGCACGTTGCGTACACTAATTTGATTATCGTTATAAGTTTCTCTGCCCGCCACACCTTTCTTCATTGTTTTGACGGCTGCTCGCAGCATCCATGTGGGCCATTCTTGATTGAAACGGTCAAGCATATTGACGAGAGAACCGTCTGTCACGTTGCGCAGGGGTTTATGCTCCCATTCGCCGGCAATTACTTCCAAGTCTGTTGACCCCTTGAACATATTTTGTCCAATCGCTACCATGTTGACACACAACGTGATAAAGGTCATTAAAATACACTTCTTCATAGTTAAAAACGTGATTGATTGAGGTGAATGATATACCTGTTGGCTCAAGCCGTCAGTGAAGATATTTCCGTTTGCAAATATATACTAAAAAAGTGATATATCAAAGCAATTCTGTCACTTTATTCTCCCGCGCTCAATCTTTCCGCATGACCGTCGGTGAAGAGTGCGTCAAACTGCACGCTTCATCTGTCGTCATAGTTGCCATCCCAGATTTTGATGAAGTTGGCGGGACGCATCATCCAGTCGAACGAGGCCACGAAACTATTGCGGTTGTCGCCGTTGAGAAACCGGCTGTCGGAGGCTTTTCTGATGACTTCGGCCACAGCGTCCGACCCGTATTCGCGGAACCGCGCATCGAGTGTGCGCCGTCGTTTGCCACGAAGCGACTTGATCTCGGGTATGCCGCGACCTTGCACAAACGTGTTGAAATAGTCGCGCACCGCCTCGTAGAGTTCCTCGCCCTTGAGACGAGGTTGCTTCGGACCGGTACTCGCATCACATTCCTTCGCCCCGTCCGACATGCCACAAGGCGATGCGACACCACCAGCATCAACCGGAGCCGTGCCACCAGCATCAACCGGAGCCGTGCCACCAGCATCAACCAGAGCCGTGCCACCAGCATCAACCGGAGCCGTGCCATCAGCACCAACCGGAGCCGTGCCGCCAGCTTCAACCGGAGCGTCCCTTGTGTTTTCATCGTTTTTACGTCCAGTGCGAACCGCTTCCGGGACGTCGTCTGCCGGGGCAGATGACACAGATGCGTTAGCATCTGCAGAAGAAAGATTTCTTTCTTCACTTTCTTTTTTTACTTCTACTTCTACTTCTCTTTCTTCTTCTATTTCTTTTTCTTCTTCTGCGCGCGCACGTGTGTGTCCGCCTGCGTCCGCGCGTGGGCAGTCGGTGCAGCGCAGTCGGCGCGAGCGCTCCAAAACGGGCAGCATCAGCATCCATACAGATTCTGCCAACTGCTTGTTCCTCAGCACCATACCGCTGAAGTCGGGCTGTTCACCGAAGGCTAAGAAACAGAGCATGGCGGCCATTAGGTCTTTCTGCACTTTTCGGGGTTGTTTGCGGATGGCTTCCAACTGGTTTGTGAACACCATCACAGTTGTGTTTTGTGTCATGGTTGATATCGATTTGATGATGAAATAATATGTTTGTTACGGACATTGAACCGAAGCGAAACAGGAATCGTTTTCGCATCGATTCCTTTTCGGTTGCAAAAATAATCCTATGTTCCATCCCGATAGCGGCATCCGTTAAAGTAGGCATCATTTATGTCCCGGGTCTCAACTCCATATAGAAAATGCCTCTTCCAAAATTTTCTCTCCCCGACTTGTTGTTATGTCACAAAATAATCGTAACTTTGTGCCTAATTAACAACACCTCATCTGGTCAACCAACCTATATGCAATACGAATCTACCTTTAACGCTATTGACAACATCCTAAGAAACGAGGCAGGATGCTCAACCGAATTAGACTATATAGAGCAGACGTCATGGCTCCTCTTTTTGAAGTATCTTGACGACTTGGAGAAGGAGCGCGAGATGGAAGCCGTCATGAGCGGAAAGCAATACAAACCGATTATCACGGGTTTCAACCGCTGGGAGAAGTGGGCTGCGCCGAAAAACGCCGACGGCCAACTGGACATCGTGAATGCGATGACCGGTCCCGACCTGCAGCAGTTTGTCGATAACAGACTCTTTCCTGAACTTCGCAAATTCAAGGACACGGCTTCCAGTGCCAACACCATAGAATATAAAATCGGCGAAATCTTTGCCGAGTTGAGAAACAAGATTACCTCGGGCTATAACCTGCGCGAGGTCATCAACCTCATCGACCAACTGCATTTCCAGAGTGCAGAGGACAAGCATGAGATGACGGTGCTCTACGAATCGAAGATTGCCAAGATGGGCAATGCCGGGCGCAACGGTGGCGAGTATTACACGCCGCGCCCGCTCATCCGCACCATCGTCAAGGTGGTTGACCCGCAAATTGGCGAGACGGTCTATGACCCTGCCTGTGGCTCTGCCGGTTTCCTCTGCGAGGCCTACTCCTACATGAGTCAGAAAGTGAAGAGCACCCGCGACAGCCGCATGCTTCAGGAGGAGACGTTCTTCGGCAAGGAGAAGAAGCCGCTGCCTTATATCATCGCCACCATGAACATGATTTTCCATGGCGTGGCAGCGCCGAACATCATCCGTGGCAACACGCTGGCAGAGAACCTTTCGCAGATACAGGAGAAAGACCGCAAAAACATCGTCCTGGCCAATCCGCCGTTCGGTGGCAGCGAGCGTGGCGAGGTGCTGCAAAACTTCGACTTGCGCACCTCAGAGACAGCCTATATGTTCATGCAGCACTTCATCAAGATGATGAAGACGGGAGGCCGTGCGGGCATCATCATCAAAAACACGTTCCTCTCCAACGGCGATGCTGCCGCCCTCAGGAAACTGCTGTTGGAGACCTGCAACCTCCACACCGTGCTCGACCTGCCTTCGGGAGTCTTCCAAGGGGCAGGCGTCAAGACGGTGGTGCTGTTCTTCGACAAGGGCACACCCACCCAAAAGATTTGGTATTACCAACTGAATCCCGGGCGCAACCTCGGCAAGACGAACGCCCTCAACGAAGACGACCTCGCCGAGTTTGTGAGTTTCTTCAAGACCAAGCCCGACAGTGA
>CAMJFC010000083.1 GCA_946404865.1 uncultured Prevotellaceae bacterium | reverse complement strand
GTCATGCCCAACGAACAACTGAAAAAAATAGTGCAATGGCTCATCCTGCAGGGCAGGGTTGAGTCGCAACGCGACCTCGCAGTGCAACTCGGTTATCAAGAGTCATCTTTCTCGCAAATCGTCAACGGCCATGTGCCGCTGTCCAATAAGTTCATCGGACGGTTGTGTGCCCTCGAACCGCGTATCAACAGGGAATGGGTGCTGAACGGTACGGGAGAAATGCTTATGAATGACCATCCCATCGTCGAAGCCGTACCTGTGGTTGACGAGAAAGGGGTGTTTTATTCGGAAAACGCCAAGGGGGCGAAATTCTATAAGAAGGGCGAGCGGCTCTTCATGACGGTCAGACATGTGCCCTACGCTTGTTTCGGGCAGTTTGCCAACGAGTCCGACCGTCTTGATCCCAATGACGACGAATGGTCTGAAGAAACATACGAAGTGGACAGGGTGGCACGGGGGCACTACCTCTCTTTCGAGGTCAAAGGTGACTCGATGGACACCGGCGACCGTAACAGTTTCGAGGCGGGCGACAGGGTGCTGGTGCGCGAGTTGGAACGTCCTTACTGGCGCGACACCATCCGTTTTCGTGAGCGGCCGTTCTGGGTGGTTGTCTTCGACTCGTCCGTGTTGATCAAACAGCTTATCGCGCAGGACCTGAACAAAGGGACGTTGACATTCCACTCGCTTAACCCGTCGCCCGAGTATGCTGACTTCACACTCTGTGAGAACGACATCCGCGCGCTCTATTATGTCATCAAAAAGAAACCAAAAGAGGTGGAGTTTTGAATGTTGAATGTTGAGTGTTGAGTGTTGAATGTTGAATTTTGAATGTTGAATTGTCGCCTGCGGCGATGAAGAATTTTGGAATTTTGAATTTTGAATGTTGAATGTTGGTTTGGAAAGAAATTAAAATAATTAGAATAATTATCCATTAAAGATATTTCGGGATTCAACGTGGCGATGGTTGCGCAAGGGCGTCAGCCAGTTCCCCTCCCTTTGCAGGGGAGGGGTGGAGGCGAAGCCTCGGGGTGGGGTCAATAAGTGATTGGGGAGCTGCGAAGCTGATGAGCTTGCGAATAATTGCCTTTTTTCTGTATGATATGAAAATTTTGCTCATTTAATTTTTCTATCTTTAATTTTTGCCGTACCTTTGCAGCCGCTGTCACGAGATGGCAGCATTATTCAAACCTATTTAAACAAATATTTTTACAAAATGGCAACAAAAATCAGATTGCAGCGTGGCGGTCGTAAAGGATACGCCGTGTATCGTATTGTTATCGCTGACGCTCGCGCACCACGTGATGGTAGATTTACTGAGAAGTTAGGTACCTATAACCCTAACACTAACCCTGCTACGGTAGATTTGAATTTCGAGCGTGCTCTCTATTGGGTGGAGACTGGTGCACAGCCCACTGACACCGTGCGCAACATCCTCAAAACCGAGGGCGTTTACATGATGAAACACCTCAAAGGTGGTGTCAAAAAAGGCGCTTTTGATGAAGAGACAGCTCAGAAACGCTTCGACGCTTGGAAGGCTGACAAACAAAAAGGTCTTGACAAGATTCGTGAGCAAGAGGCGAAAGCTAAGAAAGACGCTGCTGCCAAAGAACTGGCTGCAGAGAAGAAGATCAACGAGGCTATCGCTCAGAAAGTGGCCGAGAAGAAAGCCGCTGAGGCTGCCGCTAAGGCTGAGGAAGAGGCTGCCGCTGAGGCACCCGCAGCTGAAGAGGCTCCTGCTGAGGCTTAATCCTTACCACTGTTTGCAAGAGGGGACGCGGCATGCCGCGTCCGTTTTTTTTGACCGTATCAAATATTCTTAAAAAAATTTTTATATTTTTGCGTTCAAAAATGACAATTTTTTATTGATGCGGGGGTGTTTCGTCAACTGCGGTAAGCCACTGACGGGCTACTTTCAGGTGGTCGTGGTGGCGGTGGATGTATGCGATGCTCTCGCGTTTCAGTCGTGCCACATCATCAGGGTGTGCTGTCAACCATTCCAAAGCCTTCACTACGCTCTCTTCCGTCGGCTCAACATTGACGATGGGGCGCAGTTCGCGTTCGTTCAGCAGTTGGTAGTGCTCTTCCTCGCCACCACCCACGCACACAATGCCCTTCGACATGGCCAACAACGAATTCATCGAAGGGGTGTAGCTGTACAACTGGTCGAGGATGACATCGCTGCCATCCATCATGGTCTGATATTGGGCGAAGGGTACCGACTCGGCCTTCAGCAGTTGCATATCACCGGGATGGGCTGCCAACACCCGCTCCGCCGCACGCAACATGATGTCGGTGCCTTTATAAGTGCTGCGTGCCCGGTTGATGCCGATGAACACACGAAGCGGGTGGTGTGCTGAGAGCGAGGTCTCCGCTGTCTGCGGCACGACGATGGGGAAGGGCACGTAGGTGGTCTTCGCGGGGAAATGGGGACGGTAGCACACCCAGTATTCATAGAGTCCGGCGATAATCTTGTCACAGTCCTCGGCAATATAGCGGTTGAGCCGTTCTTTGTCGGTGCCTGTCCAGTCGGCACGCTCACGCAGGGCGTCGGCATCGGTACGCAACATGTCGCCGATGTTGAAGTCGCTATAGCGTAGCGGACGGCGGTTCACACATTCGCTCACCCAGTAATAGTCCATACCGAACGCTCCCATCACCATCCGCCCGTTGTGGCGGCGCAGATAGTTGTAAACGGGCAGGATGCGATGGGCCTTGAGTTCCAGGAACATCGGGTTGATGATTTGTACGATGTCATACCCCCGCAACCGCGGTAGCAGACTGTACAAACGGGTCATATAGCGGATGCCGCCCCATTTGCCGGGACGGCGCACCAGGTTGATGTCGCGCGGATAGTCTTTCCAGAAGTCTCCGTTCGACAGCACTGTCACTTCATGCCCTAAACTTTTCAGTCCTTCTGCGAGCGTGGCGTGCACATTACTATATTCGCCTAATAAAAGGATTCGCATCTCCTATCACTCTTCACTATTGTCTCCACTCCTTCACTCCCCACGAACTATTGTCCAAACTCCTAAACTCCCACACTCCCACACTCCCAAACTCCCAGACTATTGTCTTCACTCCTCCACTCCTTCACTCCTTCACTCCGTTTTTTTTACAACGAATTTCACGAATTTCACGAATTATTCGGCCTGACGGCCGAGAGAAGATGAACGACTACGAATTACACGAATAGTCGGCCTAACGGCCGAGAGAATATGAACGACAACGGATTACGCGGATTTCACGGATTATTTCCGGAAAAGATAACGAATTTCACGAATTTTATACGGTCGGAACGACCGTTTTAATTAGCTTAATTGGCGAAATTCGTAGTCTTATATCACCCTCGTCACTATTGTCTTCACTCCTCCACTCCTTCACTCCCCACGAACTATTGTCCAAACTCCCAAACTCCTAAACTCCCAAACTCCCGCTTCTCAAAATCCCTCCAAGCAGTCTTCGTCCCGTTCGTGTCATCGTCATTCTGCGGAACCATTTGTATTTCGTCGTGTAGTCGCGGTCGGGTAGTGGGAACAGTCCCTTGTCGTGTAGTTCTCTCACCCGCTCTTCCAAGATGTCGGGGTCGCTTGTCTGTTTCATGATGAGATATAGATAATCCATCGTCAACTGGTGGACACGCCGTAGCAGCGCTTCGCGGTCGGCGGTGGGCAAACGGTCGGCTTTCTCGTGCAGAGAGAAAATCACCGTGCGCGTGTCGTCAAACCGTTTCTTAATCCACTGTTCATCGCGCTTGCGCATGGTCGAACCTTCACGCTCGCGGTAGTAGTACGCTTGGGCATCGGTGAAAAACACACGCTCGGCACGGAGAAACAGCAGCGGTGTAAACTCTTCATCCTCCATGATAATGCCCTCATGGAAACGGAGGCCGGCCAGGATGTCTTTGCGAAAGAGATAGCCGCCAGGACCCGCGCGCAGGTTGTGGTGCCTGAGATACTCGTTGCCCTCCATCGGACCGGTGTAACCTTCGCTGATGTTATGTACGGGCTGACGGGAGTAGCGAAACAGCAAGATGTCGGGTTGCTCCCGCCGCATGATGTCGAGACAGTAGGCATAAACCTGGCTGTTGAGCATGTCATCGCCGTCGATAAACTGGATGTATGTGCCGTGACTGCATGCGATGCCCATGTTGCGGGCGGTGCTCTGGCCGCCGTTCGACTTACGTACGTAGGTCAGGCGGTCGGCGTATGCCTGCAACTCGTTTAAGGGCGATTGCTCCGAACCATCATCCACAAGTACAATCTCACGCTCGTCGTCGCGCAGGGGCAGTTGCAGCACGCTGTCCAGACAGTCGCGCAACAGGTCCGACGGCAGGTTGTAGGTGGTGATGACAAAACTCATCAGGGGCGTCGTCGAAGCCGGTGGTAGCATCTCATGAGTTGGCATAAATGTTTCAGTCCTAAGGTTTTCAGTAAGTGCATCTTACGCCGTTGTCGCCGGCTGATGGGCAGATGGTGGATGTCGCGGTGAGTCAACGACTCCAACTCAGGCAGCACGGGTGCCTCTTTGGTCAGACAATAGACATCAATCTGGATGTTCAGCACATGGGCATAGTAGGCCGTCGCACGTTCGGTCAGTTGCAGGCGGTGCAACTGTCGCACATGGGTGTCGAGCAACAGCGAGAGCTCTTCGCCCGTGGCGTTCTGCGTGATGCCCCATGGGTTGCTCACATAGCAATAGGCTCCCTCTTCGGTCGTCCCTATCAACCGTGTACGTTCCAACAGTAAGGGCAGGGTCTGCACATCTTCAAACACACGCCCCACGGGGAAACGCACACCGTTGAACAGCTCGCGGCGGTAGATTTTGTTCCACGCATAAGCATGGAGATAGGCTTCGCCGTCTATCCAATAGGAGCGCATGTCGTGGTATTCGTGAACGCCGAACGTCACCAAGCGTTGGTCGGCGTCGCCCCAATGCCACCATACGGGATATTCCAGGATGTCGTAGTCGGGATGGGCACTCAGACGAGTCATCAGAACGGCCAACGTGTAGTCGGCCATCAAGTCGTCGCTGTCGATGAAGGTGATATACTCGCCACGCGCGGCGTCGATGCCGGCGTTGCGGGCGGCAGACAATCCCCGGTTGCGCTGGTGAATCACATTCACAAACGGGCGTCCCACGGCGTAGCGGTCGCACAGGGCGGGAGAGTTGTCGGTCGAACCATCATCCACCAAAATCAGTTCATAGTCATCGTAATTCTGCCCCAAAACGCTGTCCACACAGCGCTCCAGGGTATTCCCCATATTATATACAGGTATCACGATGCTCAGTTTCATGGGTGCAAAGGTACACAAAAACTATCATTTGACAATGGCTCTCGCTGTGAAATAACACCATTCCTGCAAGCGGAACAACCACCACCACGGCATTTTCCGGTAGCCGAACTTACACACCTTGGGCGATGTCAGACGGTGGCGCTCAAGCGTGTGCCACACACGGCGCAGTTCGCTCAAGGCATCATGGCGGTCGGACGGACTGAAGGTGTGCCCATATTGGCGGTAAACCAAATAGCAGCCAACCAACACAATCATCCGCTCAGCCTCGTAGTCGCAAAGGATTCGCTCGTCGGCGCCAATGGCTTCCAGTTGCCGCTTCATGCTCTCATTGGCACGGAGATATTGAAAGAAACCAATATCCTTTCTGTGCGACACATTCCCCGCATGCTGGCGGTAGAAATAAATGCCTGAACAGCACCGCACTTCGCGCGAACGGTAGTAGTGCAGGCGGGTGGTGTTGTCGTCGCTGAACACCCGGCAACTATCATCGTAGGGATAGGCGTCGAACAAAGCGCGACGCGCCACATAAACGCCGTGAATGTGCCAGTCGATGCTCTCTTCAAAAGCGTCGAGTCCCGACTTGACCCCAAACGGTTCCATCTCATAGTCGCGGTATGTATCCTTGGCCTCATCGTAATACTTCACGGTGAGCAGCACGCAGTCGGTGGCAGGATGGGCGGTGAAGGTCTCGACAACCCGTTGCATGCAGTCGGCCGACATCCAGTCGTCGCAGTCGAGATAGGCGATGAGGTCGCCCGTGCACACCGCTAAACCACGGTTGCGGGCCTTAGCCTGACCGACGTTCTCTGGCAGGTGTATCACACGCACACGGGGGTCGCGTCGGGCATAGTCGTCGAGCACAGCCCCTGACTCGTCGGTCGAACCGTCGTCGATGCAAATCACTTCGATGTCGCGATGGGTCTGCGCCAGCAGCGAACCCATGCTCTTCTGCAGGTAGCCGGCGCCGTTATACACCGCCATCAGGATACTCACTCTACTCATGGCTGGTGAAACGACGTTTGAACTTAGACTTCAACTTAGCCCACAAATGGGTCTTCTGGCGGAGGATATGCAGCGAATAGCACAGGCTGAGCAGGGTCATCACGACAGCGGCAACCCAATACCACCATCCCTGCAGATGATAGATGAGCGCAAACGAGACGGCACCGAACAGGATTTGGATGCCGCCATAAGTCAAGACGCTGTTGGCTGGACGGTAGTGATAACGGTAGATGGTGTAGGCGTGGACCATGACGTAGTCTAAGAACGACACGCACAAAAGGGCGATGCCGGTGCCGGTCAATCCCCACCATTGATAACCGAAGATGACCCCGACGACCATCGCCACGTCGAACACCGCTTCCAACAGTAAATAGGCTCGTCCGTCGCCACGGGCCAGGGCCATATAGCAGACGGGTAACTTCATCGCACGGAGGTATAACGCCAGGGTGGTGAAGCGCATCATATCGACCACCGGGATGAACTCGTTGGTGAACAGCAGGGGGATGAGCACGGGGGCGCCGAACAACATCAACACCAATAACGGACCGATGATGAGCACCGAGACCTCTATCTGGCGGTTCACGGCCAGGTTGGCCTGACTGACATCACGGCTCACGGCCGACAGACGGGGGAAGAAATCGGTCTCCATGGCGGAGAACACCATACCTCCGTAGATCATCGTCAGCATATATCCGGCATTATAAAAACCCACGATGTCAAGGTCGCCATGGACATTCAGGTAACTGCGTATCAGCATCTCGGCACCGCTGCCCAGAATGCCGGCAATCACAAAGGAGACACCCAGACGTACCATCTCCATGCCCTCGCCTAAAATGCCTTTCGCACCCTTCAACTTCAGGGGATACAGGCGGTAGGAGTAACGGATGGTGAGCAGCAACGACGTCAATGCCATCAGCACAATGACGGGTACGATGCCGGACTGACCGAAAAAATAATAGATGGGGACGGAGATGAACAACGCGATGAAGACAGCATACACCTGAATCATCGCCAGTGATTTCAACTGGCGCGCTCCTTTCAGAATAGCGGTCTCGCCGCCGGCGATGGCCAGCAGACCTACGGCAGGAGCCAACAAAATGAAGTGACGGGTGTGGTCGCCCCAGGAAAAGGTGAAACTGCTGAGCAGCGGACCGGCGAGCATACAGACCAACATGCCTATCAACGCCGTGAGCAGACACCAGGCGCGGACCACCTTGATGAAATGGGCAATGCGGGCCTCATCACCGGAGTCGAACAACTCCGACACATGGCGCACCGCACTGAACGAGATGCCTAAATTGGTGGCTTGGGAGATGAAATTGACTGTGGTGTTGAACAGAGACACCAACCCCATTCCTGCCGGACCCAGCAGCGAGGCGACAATCTTGTTGCGAACAAGACCGATAAGGGTGTTCAACCCTTGCACGCCGCCGAAAATGCCGGTATATTTCAGGATATGGTGATAGCTGCCTTCGTGTTCTGCTTTCATCTCAGGACAATTTTGCCTCCACCACGTTCACCACGTAGTCGCCCAACTTTTCACATTCTCTGATCAAGTCGATATAGGCAGTGCCGATGCCATAGTCGTAGCGGTGCTCATTCACATCTTCGATGTTGCGCTCTTTCAAATCGGTGCGCAGGGTGTTAATCTCTTTCTCGATGTCGAAGGTCTGCTTCATATTCAAGTCTTCACGACGGCCTTTCAACACCACGTTCATCTGCGTCAGACTCTTGTCGGTCAGGCGCATCATCTCACGGATGCGTTCATAGAGCTCCTCGGGGAAGTCGTGCTTCTCGTTCTTGCGGCGGTTGAGCGTGCGGGCCATGTTGTAACAGGCGTCGCCGATGCTCTCCAACTCGCTCACCTCGCGCATCATAGCACGTATCTTGGCTTTCGTGTCATCACTCAGGTGGGCATCGCTCACATGCTCTAAGTAAGTGGCTATCTCGATTTCCATGTTGTCGCTGATGCCTTCATATTTCTCTATGCGGCCGTACAATTTCTTAAACGGCTCGTCTTCTTTCTCCTCCAACAGCGTTTGTACCATACTGAACATCCGCTGCATACGGTCGCCAAACAGATTGATTTCTTTCTGCGCTTGCAGCACGGCGATTTCTGGCGTGCGGACCAAACCGCCGTCGATGTATTTCAGGCGTACGGGCTCGTCGGAATCCTCGTTCTCTTCGTCCTTCGTCTTCTTCGATTTGATGACGCGGCACACGATTTTCTCAATCTGGGGGATAAACCAAATGAGGACAGCGGTGTTGCAGACGTTGAAACAGGTGTGGAAGGTGGCCAGTACCACGCTCAACTTCGCTGCGTTAGCCAGGAACACGCTCTCGTCAACAGCACCACGGGCCATCTCGGTGTCGAAGCCGACGATGCCGCAGACCATGTTGATGAACGGACGGAACAGGATAAGCATCCACACCACGCCAAACAGGTTGAAGAACATGTGGGCGAAGGCGGCACGGCGGGCTTGAGTGCTTGCCGTCAGCGCGGCTAAGTTGGAGGTGACGGTCGTACCGATATTTTCACCCATCACCAACGCGATGCCTTGATAAATGGGGAGCGCACCACTCGAACACAGAATCATGGTGATGGCCATGACGGCGGCCGACGACTGTACGCACATGGTCAGCACACCGCCGATAATCAGGAAGATGAGGGTGGTGAGGAAACTGTTCGGGTCGAAACTGGAGAAGAAAGAGAGCACAGCCTCGTTCTCGCCTAAGTTCATGTCAACACCCGTCTGACGCAAGGTGCCCAAACCGAGCAGGAGGAAACAGATGCCGAAAAGAAAATCGCCCACACTCTCATGACGTTTGCTGTAGATGAGAAGCAAGGCGATGACGAAACAGGGCCATACCACATCGGTGATGTTGAAGGAAAAACCTACGGACATGATCCACGCGGTCAGCGTCGTACCGATGTTGGCACCCATAATGACGGAGATGGCTTGTGCCAATGTCAGTAGCCCCGCGTTCACAAACGACACCGTCATCACCGTGGTGGCGGTACTGCTCTGAACGGCGGCTGTCACGAACATACCCGTCAGCATGCCCGTGAAACGGTTGGTGGTCATACGACCGAGGATATGACGCAATTGTGGACCCGCCATCTTTTGCAGGGTCTCACTCATCAGTTTCATACCGAAAATCAACAGGGCTAAAGACCCGAACAATTTGAAGGCAATCAATAAATTTTCCATCGTATTTAGCAGATTGAACACTGCAAAGGTAATATATTTTTTTAACTTAGGCTTATTTCTCCTCTTCTTTTGTGATGATACCCCCTTAAATTATGTTAAGTCGGGGGCAAGTTGAAACGGAATAAGGATTTTTTCGTAACTTTGCCCAATTATTTCAAACGACAGAACAACGTCAATAATAAAAACGAATATGAAACCAACATTGTTATTACTTGCTGCGGGTATGGGCAGCCGTTATGGAGGATTGAAACAGTTAGACGGTCTGGGACCTAACGGGGAGACCATCATGGACTATTCTATTTATGATGCCATCAAAGCCGGATTCGGGAAAATCGTCTTCGTCATCAGAAAAGACTTCGAACAGGATTTCAGAGACAAGATCCTGAGCAAATACGAGGGGCATATACCCGCAGAGGTCTGCTTCCAAAGCCTCGATGCGCTGCCCGAGGGTTTCAGCGTGCCCGAGGGACGGCAGAAGCCATGGGGCACCAACCATGCTGTGATGATGGCGGCCAAAACCATACACGAACCGTTCTGCGTCATCAATTGCGACGATTTCTACAACCGCGACGCCTTCATGGTCATCGGCCGCTTCCTGAGCCAACTGCCCGAGGGCAGCACCAACCAATATGCCATGGTGGGATTCAGAGTGGGCAATACGCTCTCTGAAAACGGCACCGTGGCGCGCGGCATCTGCTCTAAAGATGAGCAAGACAACCTGACGACGGTGGTGGAGCGTACAGAGATTGTAAGGTGCGCCGAAGACGGTTCGCAGCAAGGCGACGACGCTCAGCCCATCCGATTCAAGGACGAGGAGGGCAAGTGGGTTGTCGTCGATGACAACACCCCTGTGTCGATGAATATGTGGGGTTTCACACCCGACTATTTCGAACACAGCGAGGCTTTCTTCAAACAATTCCTCAGCGACCCGAAAAATATGTCTAACCTCAAGGCGGAGTTTTTCATCCCGCTCATGGTCAACAAACTCATCGTTGAGAAAACGGCTTCGGTCAAGGTGCTCGACACCACCAGCAAATGGTTCGGTGTAACCTATGCGGCCGACAGACAGGCTACGGTTGACAAAATACGCCAATTGATACAAGAGGGTGTCTATCCCCAACAGCTCTTCTGAAAAATGGACATCAGTATTCTGACAGACAGTGAGTTGCAACAGCTGAGCGACATCATCACTGCCGCCAAGAACATCATCATTACCTGCCATAAGAGTCCTGATGGCGATGCCATCGGTTCCACGTTGGCGTGGGCCGACTACCTGAGGTCGAAAGGAAAGCAACCGATGATGGTGGTGCCCGATGCCTTCCCCGATTTCCTCAGGTGGATGCCGGGTGTAGAACGCATCGTGCGCTATGATAAGCACCAAGACCAGGTCAAAGAGGCTTTCGACAAGGCTGATGTCGTGTTCTGCCTCGATTTCAACTCCACATCCAGGGTGTCGGATATGCAACCCGTGCTCGAGCAGTCGAAGGCGAAACGTGTGCTCATCGACCATCACGAGAACCCCGAGATGGAAGCCGCGTTCACTATCTCAAAGCCCGATTTGTGTGCCACTTGCGAACTGCTCCTACGCATCATCTGGCAGATGGGCGACTTCGATGCGATGTCGCGTCATTGTGCCATCGCACTCTATGCCGGCATGATGACCGACACCGGCGGATTCACCTACAACTCCACCCGGAGCGAAATCTATTTCATGATTAGTCTGTTGCTGACCAAAAATATCAACAAAGACAAAATCTTCCGTTGCGTATATAATGTATATAGCGACTGGTGCATCCGTTTCAGGGGCTATGTGCTGTATCAGAAGATGAACGTGCTGCCCGATGCCCACGCTTCCTATTTCACCATTACCAAAAGTGAGATGAAACGGTTCCACTTCATCAAGGGTGATGCCGAGGGACTGGTCAACGAGCCGCTGCGCATCAAAGGGATGCGACTGTCGATATCACTGCGCGAGGACACCGAAAAAGATAACAAAGTATGGGTTAGCATCCGGTCGGTTGACCATTATTATTGTAACTACCTCGCCGAAAAATATTTCAATGGCGGCGGACATACCAACGCCGCAGGAGGATGCTTGAACTGCTCCATCGACGAGGCGGTGCGCATCACACGCGAGGCAATTCAGGATTTTAAAATGAAATACGTATGAGAACAATACATTTCTTGATGATGGGCTTCTGTGCCCTGTGGCTCTTCTCTGCTTGCAACGACACAGAGACCTATACCGAAAAAAGGGAACGGGAGAATGCAGCCATCAGAGCTTACATTGCCCAAAACAACATCAGAACCATCACTGAAAGCGAGTTTGAAAGCGCTGGCTATCAGACCGATGTGTCAAAAAATGAGTACGTCCTATTCGATGGAACGGGTGTCTATCTGCAAGTGGTGAGGAAAGGTTGCGGACAACCTGTCAAAAAAGGGGAGACAGCCACCGTGCTCTGCCGCTTCACGGAAATCAACCTGTTGGTCGATACCATGCAACTGTCCAACAACTCCATTAAATATTCGGCGGTTCCCGACAAACTGACCATTACCAATAACTCCGGGTCGTATCAAGGATCGTTCGTCAGCGGACGTATGTATAGCATCTACGGGGCTGCCGTTCCCAACGGTTGGCTCTCGGCCTTCCCGTATATCAACATCGGCCGACCCGTCAGTGAGGAGGATGAGGTGGCACGGGTGAAACTCATCGTGCCGGCTGAGCAAGGACAGCAATTTGCTTCGCAGAATGTCTATCCATGCTTTTATGACCTCACCTTCGAACGAGGGGTATAGTTAAT
>CAMJFC010000082.1 GCA_946404865.1 uncultured Prevotellaceae bacterium | reverse complement strand
CTGCAATGTTCAGCACAGGCGCTATGGCACAAGAGGCCAGTGAAAACAGCAACAAACCTGTATTCACAACAATCAAGTCGCTGCCTATCACAAGTATCAAGGACCAGAACCGCTCGGGTACATGCTGGGCCTACTCCACCCTCTCGTTCTTTGAGAGCGAGATTCTCAAGAAGACCGGCAAGACCTATGACCTGTGTGAGATGTTCATCGCCAATAAAGACTATATGGAACGTGCCGTGCTGACCGTACGCATGCACGGCGACAGCCAGTTCTCACAAGGCGGTTCAGCCGAGGACGTGCTCGATATCATCAAGGCATACGGTATCTGCCCTGAGGATGCCATGCCATTGCCCGGTACGATGCAGGGAGACTCCTTAGCCAATTTCAACGAGTTTTTCAGCGTGATGGAACCTTACGTGGACGCTGTGGCCAAGAACAAAGCCAAAAAGATTTCCAACCAATGGAAGAAAGGCTTACAAGGCATTATCGACTCCTATCTGGGCGAATGTCCTGAGACCTTCACCTATGAAGGCAAGACCTATACTCCGAAATCATTCGCAGCCAGCCTCGGTTTGGATTGGAACGACTATGTGAGCATCACGAGCTACACACACCATCCCTTCTACACCCAGTTTGCCGTTGAGGTGCAGGACAACTGGCGTTGGGGTCTGAGTTACAATGTTCCGATGGATGAGATGATGCGCATCATCGACAACGCCATTGAGAACGGTTACACCGTGGCTTGGGGCGGCGATGTGAGTGAAGACGGTTTCACCCGCAAAGGTCTGGGCATCGCCTACGACACCAAGGCCGTGCAGAATCTCACAGGCAGCGACGCTGCCAAATGGCTCCGTCTGTCCTCTTCGGAGAAGAACGAGAAGTTTGACTCCTTAGGCATCAATGCTCCCGAGATTGTCCCCACACAGGAACAGCGTCAGGAGCGCTTCGACAATTGGGAGTTGACCGACGACCATGGCATGCACATCTACGGATTGGCCAAAGACCAGAACGGCAAGGAATACTATATGGTGAAGAACTCATGGGGCGAGTATGGTGACTATAAGGGCACTTGGTACATGACCAAGGCATTCGTGGCACACAACACCATGGACTTCCTCATCAACAAGAACGCCATCCCCAAGGATATCCGCAAGAAGTTGGGAATCTGAGACGTGGAACGTGGAACATGGAACATGGAACGTTGAACATGGAACGTTGAATATGGAACGTTGAATATGGAACGTTGAATATGGAACGTTGAACGTTTATACCGATATGCAAGTAGGGACAGGGAGAGTCAGAACCTGTCCCTACTTGTCATTATAGGAGGTATTTCATGATATCTACGTTAATTTACATTAACGATAGAGATTTTTCATTTTTTCTTCGTAACTTTACACCCAATTTTGCATCGACTGATGCAAACAACGGGGTAAATGTGCCTTTCCATGGGAGAGGGAACTAGAGGGTGTTTTCTTCTGCGAATAAAAAAACGACATATATGCACTTTAAATGGAATTATCAACCTCCTACACCCGAGGAGCAACAAGCGGCTAAGGAACTGGGCGAGAAGATCAACATGAGCCCCGTCCTGGCTCTGCTGCTTCTCAGGCGCGGCATCACGACCGAATCCGCCGCCAAACGGTTCTTCCGCCCTCAACTGGCCGACCTGATCAACCCCTTCCTGATGAAAGACATGGACGTGGCTGTTGACCGTCTGAATGATGCCATGGGGCGCAAAGAACGGATTCTCGTGTATGGCGATTATGATGTCGATGGTTGCACCGCTGTTGCATTGGTGTATAAATTCTTGCAGCAGTTCTACTCCAACATCGACTATTACATCCCCGACCGCTATGATGAAGGCTACGGTGTGAGCCGCAAAGGCATCAACTATGCCAAAGAGACCGGTGTGAAACTCATCATCATCCTGGACTGCGGCATCAAGGCCATTGATGAGATTGCTTATGCCAAAGAGCAAGGCATTGACTTCATCATCTGTGACCACCATGTGCCCGACGAGGTGATGCCTCCTGCCGTGGCCATCCTCAACCCCAAACGCGAAGACGACACCTATCCTTTCAAGCACCTCTGCGGTTGCGGCGTAGGGTTTAAGTTCATGCAAGCCTTTGCCAAGAACAACGGCATCCCCTTCTCCCGTCTCATCCCCCTGCTCGACTTCTGTGCCGTGAGCATCGCCGCCGACCTGGTGCCCGTGACCGACGAGAACCGCATTCTGGCCTTCCATGGTTTAAAACAGCTCAACCAAAACCCCAACATCGGTCTGAAAGCCATCATCGACATCTGCGGTCTGAACGGACGCGATATCGCCATGAGCGACATCGTATTTAAGATTGGCCCACGTATCAATGCCTCCGGTCGTATGGAGAACGGCAAGGAGAGCGTGGATTTGCTCATTGAGCGTGATTTCCCCGTAGCACTGAGCAAAGCCAGCCACATCAACGAATATAACGAGCAGCGCAAGGACATCGACAAGCAAATGACCGAAGAGGCCAACCAAATCGTCGCCAAGTTAGAAAGTCAGAAGCACCGTTCGAGCATTGTGCTCTACGATGAGAACTGGAAGAAAGGCGTCATCGGCATCGTGGCCTCACGTCTGACCGAGATTTACTTCCGTCCCACAGTGGTGCTGACCCGCGATGACAATCTGGCCACCGGTTCGGCGCGCAGTGTGGCCGGTTTCGATGTGTATGCCGCCGTGAAGAGTTGCCGCGACCTGTTGCTCAACTTCGGCGGTCACACCTATGCCGCCGGCCTGACCCTCCGCTGGGACGACATCCAGGAATTCCGCCAGCGGTTCCAACATTATGTGGACGAGCATATCCTGCCCCAGCAGACCGAAGCCACCTTGAATATCGATGCACAAATCGAGTTTAAGGATGCCAACAGCAAGCGTCTGCATAACGACCTGAAACGCTTCGCCCCCTTCGGTCCCGGCAACGAGAAGCCCATTTTCTGCACCCTCGGCGTCTATGACTTCGGCACGAGCAAAGTGGTGGGACGCGACCAAGAACACATCAAATTGGAGTTGGTCGACTCCAAATCGAACAATGTGATGAACGGTATCGCCTTTGGTCAGAGTGCCGCAGCCCGTTACATCAAGTCGAAACGCAGCTTCGACATCGCCTATACCATCGAAGACAATATTTTCAAACACGGCAGCATTCAACTTCAGATAGAAGATATCCGGCCGGAGGAATAATGCCCCCACCCTTTCCCACACCATGAGTTGTTCGCCTCGGCGATGATGACTTGTGAAGAGGAAACAGAAAGCACAAACCGTTCGTGGACTTAGCACAACAGATACTGAAGCAATATTGGGGTTACGATGATTTCCGCGGCATTCAGCGTGAAATCATCGACAGTATCTGTGCCGGTCAGGACACACTTGGTCTGATGCCTACAGGCGGTGGCAAGTCCATCACCTTTCAGGTGCCGGCACTGATGAAGGAAGGAGTGTGTATCGTCATCACCCCCCTTATCGCGCTGATGAAAGACCAAGTGTCGCACTTGCGTCAGAAAGGCATTCTCGCCTCCGCCATCTACTCTGGCATGAGCCGTTCTGAAATCATCACCGTCTTAGAGAACGCCATCTTTGGCGGAGTGAAACTGCTCTACGTGTCGCCCGAGCGTTTGTTCTCCGACATTTTCATGGTGAAACTGCGCCATATGCAGGTCAGTTTCATCACCGTTGATGAAGCCCACTGTATCAGTCAGTGGGGTTACGACTTCCGTCCGTCGTACCTGAAGATTGCCGAGATACGGCGTGAGAAGCCCGACGCCCCCGTCCTCGCCCTTACCGCCACTGCCACCCCCGAGGTGGTGACAGACATCCAGCAGCAGTTAGGGTTCAGCGTGCCGAATGTCTTTCAGATGAGTTTTTCGCGCTCCAACCTGGCTTATATCGTCCGCCGCGCCCCCGACAAGATGGAAGAGCTGACCCATATCCTTCGTTCGGTAGCAGGCAGTGCCATCGTGTATGTACGCAGTAGGAAGCGCACACGCGAGACCGCCCAGTATCTGAATGCACAGGGCATCAGCGCCACCTTCTATCATGCCGGTTTGGAACCCTCCACGAAAGATGAGCGCCAGCAGCAGTGGCAGCGTGATGAAGTGCGTGTGATGGTAGCCACCAATGCTTTCGGCATGGGCATCGACAAGCCCGACGTACGATTGGTCATTCATATCGACTGTCCCGATTCGCCTGAAGCCTATTTCCAAGAGGCGGGCCGTGCCGGTCGCGACGGTCGTCAATCGTGGGCGGTACTGCTTTATAACGACAGCGACCATCGCAAGTTGAAAAAGCGCATCGCCGACACCTACCCAGAGAAAGACTTTATCCGTGAGGTGTATGACCAACTGGCCTATTTCTTCACCGTGGGTGTGGGCAGTGGCAGCGGACGCACCTTTGAGTTTGACATCGAGAAATTCTGCCGTGCCTATCACCATTTCCCCGTTCCCACCGATTCAGCCTTGCACATCCTGTCACGCAGTGGCTATATCGAGTATGAGACCGACCCCGACAGTCGTCCGAGACTCCATTTCCTGTTGGCACGCAACGAGTTAAACCGTTTGGATGAGTTGAGTGGCAACCAAGAGAAGGTCATCACAGCCCTGCTTCGGTTGTACGGCGGTTTGTTTTCCGACTATTGCTATATCGACGAGGGATACCTTGCCCAGGAAACGGGACTTGACAGAAACGACATTTATCTGATACTCAAGAATTTAGGACAGCGACGCATTGTCGATTTCATCCCTCGTCGCAACATCCCCCTCATCACCTACCTCCAGCGGCGTGAAGACGGCGACCGCATTGTCATCCCGACCACGGTGTATGAAGAGCGGCGCAACCAATACGAGCATCGCATCCAGAGCATGCTCGACTATGCCACGGGAACCACGGAATGCCGCAGTGTGAGTCTGCTGCGCTACTTTGGGGAGCACGGAGCCACGCCCTGTGGCAAGTGCGATGTTTGCCTGTCACGGAAAGCGACCCAGGCTGACACAGCTGAAGAAGCCCGCCAACGTATTCTGCAACTGCTGTCCGACGGTCAGCGCCATCATATCACATCACTTCGCAGCACCCAACTGCCCGACAAACTTTTAGACGAGGCATTGAGCCATTTGTTGAATGAAGAGAAAATCATCATGGAGGGAAGTTTGGTGTACGTGGAACGTTGAACGTGGAACGTGGAACGTTGAACGTGGAACATTGAACGTTGAACGTTGAACGTGGAACGCTGAATGTTGAATGGGGAACGTTGAATGGGGAACGTTGAATGGGGAACGTTGAATGGGGAACGTGTTTTTAGCAAACAAGTAGGGACGCGGCGTGCCGCGTCCCTACTTGCGAGATGAGGTATTCTCTTACCTCTCACCCCTGACCTCTCACCTCTATTATTCAGCGTTCTCCGGGCGAAGTTTGCGCACGGTCTCGGCAGCGCGCCACATCTCCATGTTGCGCATGGCTTCGAGCTCTTTGTTCAGCCCTTCACGATAGTCGGGTTTAGAGTTGCTGTCGATGGAGATTTGTGCCTCAGTACCATTTTGTACAGAGAGGTAGAGCCACTCCATGACAGGTTTAATGGCAGCACGGAAACGGGGAGCCCAGTCAAGAGCACCACGTTGAGCTGTCGTCGAGCAGTTGGCATACATCCAGTCCATACCCTTCTCAGCGAAGAGCGGGCCGAGGCTCTGTGTCAGTTCCTCAACGGTTTCATTGAATGCCTCAGAGGGAGAGTGTCCGTGTTCGCGAAGCACCTCATACTGTGCTTCGAGCAGACCCTCGATGGCACCCATGAGCGAACCGCGTTCGCCGGTGAGGTCGCTGGTAGCCTCGCGCTGGAAAGTAGTTTTAAACATATAGCCGGCACCGATACCGATACCGAAAGCGATGGTACGCTCCTCGGCCTTGCCTGTGGCATCCTGATACACAGCATACGAGCAGTTGAGTCCGCGTCCTTCGAGGAACATGGTGCGGAGCGATGTGCCCGATCCTTTGGGAGCCACCATGATGACATCCACATCCTCTGGGGGAACTACGCCAGTGCGGTCGCTCCAGTTGATGGCGAAACCGTGAGAATAATAAAGAGCCTTGCCTTTCGTGAGGAAAGGTTTGATTTTGGGCCAAGCCTGAATCTGTCCTGCATCGGAGAGCAGCATGCAGACGATGGTACCCTTTTCAGCTGCCTCCTCGATGGAGAACAAAGTTTTTCCGGGAACCCATCCGTCAGCCACAGCCTTATCAAAAGTCTTACCTTGACGCTGACCGACGATGACATTGAAACCATTGTCGCGCAGGTTGCAAGCCTGTCCAGGACCCTGGATGCCATAGCCGATGACTGCGATTGTTTCGTTTTTGAGCACTTCGCGTGCTTTCTCCAAAGAGAACTCTTTACTGGTGACCACCGTTTCGATGACACCGCCAAAATTCATTTCTGCCATATTATATATGTATCGAAGTTTATGCTGCCACCAAAGGACAGCGGGTTATTAAATTATTCCTAAATCGAGCTGCAAAGTTACGGATTAAAAGTGAAACCGCAAATTATTTTATGAATTTTTAGGGGTAAGGGGTGAGAGGTAAGAGGTAAGAGATATGTTTTAGGGGTAAGGGGTGAGAGGTGAGAGGTGAGAGGTGAGAGGTAAGAGATATGACACTAAACCGTGAACACTACCCTGCTACGCACCACTTCCACCTCATCGGCATCGGGACGGGGCTGAGCCGTGATGCGGATGGAGAAATCGCCGGGCCCGTTCTCCTGACGGAAGAACCGGAGTAAATCGCCATCGTGCGCCTCGGCCACGTAGGCTATCTCAAAGCGTTTCAGCGAATGCTGTCGATACCACGCGAGCGGGAAGAGGTCAAGCACATGTTCGATGTATTTGATGCTGTTGACATGGCCGTTCACATCGATGTCATCGTATGAAGCCTTCACTTGGGCCACCATAGGGACGTTTTCGTCCATTCTGACCCTCGAACTTTTGGCGATGGGACAGTCCAATTCCTGTGTGACATAATTCTTAATATCACCATCATGGATATCGAACAGGTTGACGGGTTGTCTGGTCTCCGTGTCAATCATCGCCCACACCGAGCGTCCGTAGCCATACACCTCGCCCGTCTCCGTGTTTTCCACTTTGAAGTTACGGTTGGTGAAGAAACGCATCGCATTCTCCACCCACGTATAGACAAAGAAGCGGTCGTACGCCTCAGGCATCCGCTCCATCTCCACGGCCAAGCGTGAGAGCACCCACGTCTTATTGACAGAGTTGAGGTAATTCATGCCGAACCCGCGGTCGTTGGAATGAAAGTCGGCGGCATTAAGCAAGTGATTGCCGAGATGTCCCATGAAGAGACGCTTTTGGAAATCACAATGAAAGGGTTCCGCCATAAAGGGGTATTTCCCCACCACATCAAGCCTGTTGTTTTCCATTTCCGTTGTTCTCCTGTTCTTCTAAGAATTCGCTTACCGACTCGACGAAGCTTCGTGTGACCGCTATTCGTCCGCTGCGCGTATATTGTAAGAGGCATCCGAACTCATCGAGCAGATAATAAAGTTTGGTAATTTCCTCAGTCATACCGCCCAGCATCACCGCCACGTAGGTGGGGTTGATTTCGAGCACGCGCGCATCGTGACGACGGATGACACGTGAAATCTCGGGATTGGCCATCACCTTGTCGGTAGAGAGTTTATAGAGCGCCACCTCTTGTATAAAGAGTTGGTCGTCAGTGTAGTAATTGGCTTTCACCACATCGATTTTCTTCTCTATCTGTTTGGTGATTTTCTGTATCTGGTCTTCCGTGCTCCATGCCGTAATAGTATATTTATGCACGTTTTTGATACTCGAGGCCGACACATTAAGACTCTCGATATTGACCTGGCGCCGTGTGAACACCGCCGTAATCTGGTTCAAGATACCGGCGATATTCTCCGAGAACACCAATAATGTATATAGTTTTTTCTCCATAGTTTTTCCCTAAACCTTAAACCTCCAGCATCATATCATCCACATTCATGCCCGGCGGGGTCATGGGCAGCACATTGTCATCTTCGAGGATGGCACATTCGAGGATATACGGTCCATCGGTCGCAAGCATCTTCGCCACGGCCCCGGCCAGATGTTGTCGGTCGGTGACCGCCTCGTAAGGGATGTGATAGCCCTGTGCGATGAGTTCGTAACACGGGTTGAGCATCCTGGTGAACGACTTACGCTGCCGCCAGAACATATCCTGCCACTGGCGCACATTGCCCAGGTAGTTGTTGTTCATGAGAATCATCTTCACAGGCGCTTGCTGCTCCATGATGGTACCGAGTTCCTGAATACACATTTGGAAGCCACCGTCGCCCATGAAACAGCATACCGTGCGGTCGGGAGCTCCGAATGTCGCACCGATGGCAGCCGGCATGCCATAGCCCATGGTACCGAGTCCGCCACTGGTGCAAATGCTGCGGTAGCGATGATATTTGAAATAGCGTGTCGCGAAGAGTTGGTTCTGTCCCACATCGGTCACGAGTACCGCCTCGCCCCGGGTTGCTTCGGCCACAGCATTGACCACCTCGCCCATGAGCAGCGGTCCTTCCTTGGGGTGTATAGCCGGTTCGATGACCTTTTCCCGCTCTTTCTCGTTGAGGGGCAGGAACGAATTGCGCCACTCCTGATGACTGGCGGGATTCACCAGTTCCGTGATGGCCGGCAGCGACACCTTGCAGTCAGCAATAACCGCCACATCGGTTTTCACATTTTTATCTATCTCACTGGCATCGATGTCGAGATGAATGATTTTGGCCTGCTTGGCATACGTTTTTAAGTTGCCCGTCACCCTGTCGCTGAATCGCATACCGATGGCGATGAGCACATCACACTCCTGTTCCTTCAGGTTGACCGCGTAATTGCCATGCATGCCCAGCATACCGACATTCAGCGGATGGTTGGAAGGCAGTGCACTCAGTCCGAGCATGGTACGTCCGGCAGGAATATCGGCTTTCTCAAGAAATGCCTTCAGTTCCTCTTGCGCATGCCCCAGTTCCACACCCTGTCCGACGAGAGCCAGCGGTTTTTTAGCGCCATTGATGATTTCGGCCGCCTCCTTCACCGCATGCGGGTTGAGTTTGGGATAAGCCACATACGACCGCACGAACTTCACTTCGCACGGCAGGAAATCGACCTCTTCGGTCTGCGCATTTTTGGGGAAGTCGAGCACCACAGGTCCCGGGCGACCGCTGCGGGCGATATAGAAAGCCCTGCTCACCGCCCAAGCGATGTCCTCGGCATGACGTATCTGATAGCTCCATTTTGACACGGGTTGCGCCACGCCCACGAGGTCAACCTCTTGGAAGGCGTCGGTGCCAAGCGCACCGATGGGAACCTGTCCGGCGATGACCACCATCGGCGTGGAGTCGAGCATGGCATCGGCCACCCCCGTCAACGTGTTGGTCGCCCCCGGTCCGCTGGTCACCAGAGCCACACCCACTTGCCCAGAAACGCGGGCAAAGCCCTCCGCAGCATGTGTAGCCGCCTGTTCGTGTCGCACGAGGATATGGTCGAATGCTTTCTTCTCGCCGCGCGTGTAATCATAGAGCGCATCATATACGGGCATGATACTTCCTCCGGGGTAGCCAAAGATGGTTTTCACCCCTTCGTTTTTCAGAGCCAGCATCAATGCCTCAGAACCTTTTACTTTCATCATATTATTGTTTCGCGTTCGCTCCACTATTTGGAGTTAAAGAAGTGGAAGTTATGGGTCTAATCTTGAATGATTCTCACGCCACCTTTGTCGGCGCTTGCCACACTCTGGGCATAGGCCCGGAGCGCTTTCGAGACCACACGCTGCCGTTTGAGCGGTTGCTGTGGACGTGCCTCCAGTTCCTCGTCAGAGAGTTTCACCGAGATGGAGCGCGAAGGGATATCGATGACGATGATGTCGCCGTCCTTGATTTTCCCGATATTACCGCCATTGGCCGCTTCGGGTGAGATATGTCCGATAGAAAGTCCGCTGGTGCCGCCCGAGAACCGTCCGTCGGTGATGAGGGCGCACTCCTTGCCGAGGTGCATCGACTTGATATACGATGTGGGATACAGCATCTCTTGCATGCCCGGACCGCCTTTGGGTCCCTCGTGGGTGATGACCACACAGTCGCCGCTCTTCACCTTTCCGCCGAGAATACCGTCGCAGGCATCCTCTTGTGAATCGAACACCACAGCAGGTCCTTCGAAGTGCCACAGGCTCTCGTCCACGCCGGCCGTCTTGACCACGCAACCGTCTTGTGCGATATTGCCGAAGAGCACAGCCAGTCCTCCGTCTTTCGTATAAGCGTGCTCGATGTCACGGATGCAACCGTTGGCACGGTCTAAGTCCAAATCCCATGTCTCGTTCTGACTTCCCATCTTCGTCGAGAAGCGTCTGCCGGGTGCACTGGTATAGATGCGCATAGCCTCATCGTCAATGCCCGCCTCATCTACAATCGAGTATTTCGACATGGCATCATCGAGCGACAGACCATCCACACGGATGGCAGAGCCGTTGATGAGACCGCCCTTATTCAGTTCATTGAGGATGCCGAGGATGCCACCGGCGCGGTTGCACTCCTGCACGCTGTATTTTTGCGTATTGGGTGCCAGTTTGCAAAGGCAGGGAACCTTACGGCTCAGTTGGTCGATGTCGGCCATCTTGAAATCCACGCCAGCCTCTTGCGCCACAGCCAACAGGTGGAGCACCGTGTTGGTGCTTCCTCCCATTGCGATATCGAGCGTCATGGCATTGAGGAAGGCCTCGCGTGTGGCAATCGAACGCGGCAGCACGCTCTCGTCGCCATCCTCGTAATATGCCAGTGCGTTGTTGACGATTTGCCGTGCCGCGTCGCGGAACAGTTGGATACGGTTTTCGTGCGTGGCGAGAATCGTGCCGTTGCCGGGCAGCGACAGTCCGATGGCCTCGGTGAGCGAGTTCATCGAGTTGGCTGTAAACATACCCGAGCAAGAGCCGCAACCGGGACAGGCGCAGTGCTCTATCTCGCGCAGTTCATCATCGCTGACTGAGGTGTCGGCCCCTTTCACCATCGCCGTGATGAGGTCGGCATTCTCGCCGCGCCAGCGTCCGGCCTCCATGGGTCCGCCGCTGCAGAACACGGCAGGTATATTGAGTCGCATGGCAGCCATGAGCATGCCCGGTGTCACCTTATCGCAGTTGGAGATGCAAATCATCGCATCCGCCTTGTGGGCGTTGACCATATACTCCACCGAGTCGGCGATGATGTCGCGCGAAGGCAGGGAATAGAGCATTCCGTCGTGTCCCATGGCGATGCCGTCGTCGATGGCAATCGTATTGAACTCAGCCGCATAGCATCCCATACTTTCTATTTCCGCTTTGACGATTTGTCCGATTTCGTGCAGGTGTGTATGTCCCGGCACGAACTGCGTGAACGAGTTGACCACAGCGATGATGGGTTTACCAAACTGTTCTTGTTTCATGCCCGCTGCCACCCAAAGAGCACGGGCTCCAGCCATTTTGCGGCCTTCGGTACAGACCGCGCTTCTCAATTGATGTTTCATGTTGACAGAAATTTGGATGCAAAGTTACGATTAAGTGAGCAAAAACGCAAATATATTTGCAGTTTTTCGAACGTGAGTAATTTTGGGGTGTGAAAATAAGGACGCGGCACGCAAAGAAATAAGGACGCGGCACACAAAAAAATAAGGACGCGGCACGCCGCGTCCCTACTTGTTGGTTAGAATAGTCCCGATTTGCAAATGCCTCAATCTGCAGATGGGGATGGATTGTTCTTGCAAAGATGCTGTTTATGCTTTCTTCGTGATGATGTCGCCACCGGCATTCACGGCCTCCATGTTGAGGGGGATGAGGCTGTGGTGACGCTCGGGCAGCGTCTTGTAGAGTGCCTTCTCCAGTCCGGCGTTGGTGACGACAGGACAGATGTGGAGCAGACCACCGAGCACAATCATGTTGAAGATTTTGGAATTCTTCATCTCTGCCGCCTTGTCCATCGCATCAATGGTATAGACATTGATGTCGGTGCGCTTCGGCGGGTTGATGATGCCGTAGTTGTCGTAGATGAGGATGCCCCCGGGTTTCACCCGTGGTTCAAACTTATCGAGCGAAGGTTGGTTGAGCACGATAGCGATATCGTACTTACTGAGAATGGGTGACGAGATGCGCTCATCGCTGATGATAACCGTCACATTGGCCGTACCGCCGCGCTGTTCAGGTCCGTATGCCGGCATCCATGTTACCTCTTTGTTTTCCATCAAGGCCGAGTAGGCCAGGATTTTGCCCATCGAGAGGACGCCTTGTCCTCCGAATCCGGATATGATGATTTCTGTTTTCATAATTCTAAATGTTTAGGGTTTAGGGTTTAGGGTTTAGGGTTTAGTGTTCTACTGCTGATTATTTAACTTTTTTACTAATGAGGCCCGAAGTCCGGACAATATTTTGGCGGTCTTCTGAATCAATAGTTCGTTAAAAATTCAATATATGGTGTAACGGCTAAGCCGCGCAGCC
>CAMJFC010000081.1 GCA_946404865.1 uncultured Prevotellaceae bacterium | reverse complement strand
ATGAAAGTATTGCTCTTCGGTGTCCACAAGAAGAGGTTGTTTCCGAACAATGACACAGAGACGCCTGAGAGGAATGTCTTGTCGAGCCACTGTTTGGGGAGGTCCCATGTGAGAACCACGCTACGGAGTTTCAAGTAAGTCTTGTCCACAAGGAAGGCAGCGTCCATTTCCTCACCGCCGGCGTCCCAGAAAGTAAACATATCGGTCGGTGTGAGAGCTGTGCTGTTGGTCTTGTAATGGAGGAAGTTTCCATCTTCGTCGGTGACAGCGACCACAGAGTTGGGTACGACCCAAGGATTACGGTCGTTGTAAACAGTCTGCATAGCATTACCAGTGAAGTACTGGATGTCCTTAGTACGCGAGAACATCAGACCACCCTTACGATAGTCGAAGTTGACGGCTAGCGAAATGCCTTTGTATCTGAGTGTGGTGCCGAAGCCCATCATGTACTTATGGTTCATGGAGCCGATGGGTACGATGTCGTCAGTAGCGACAGGCAGACCCTTTTTATTGACAACGATGTGTCCTTCAGAGTCTCTCTTCGCAGTGTATGCCTTGAAGATACCAAGTTCCTCGCCTTCGATGGCATAGAGTCCTGTACCGCCGGTGAATCCGTAAATCTGGGCCTCACCGCCGAGTTCATCAGGCAGGTCTATCACCTTATTCTTGTTCTTGGTGAAGTTCCAAGAGAGATCCCACTGGAAGTCGCGGGTCTTGACAGGTGTGACATTGACGAGCAACTCGATACCCTGGTTGCGCACCTTACCGAGGTTGGTGTTCATGGCTGTGTAACCTGATGCGGGATCCAAGTTCAGCGAGAATATCTGCTTGTCAGTGTTGCGGTTGTAGTAAGAGAAGTCGAACGAGATGCGGTTCTGCAGGAAGGCCATATTGAGACCGACCTCAAACTCAGTTGACATCTCGGGGCTGAGGGTGTTGCTGCCCAGTATATTGCCCATGGTGAAAGCGTTGGTACCCGTCTTGGTAAAGGGGAAGTTACTGTTACCCCATCCTGACGAACTGGCACCAGCCTGTGCATAGACCGACTGTGTCATATAAACATCGGCGTCGTTACCGGTTTTACCCCATGCGGCACGGAGTTTACCGAAGGTGACGTATTTCTTGATGTCGTCGTTGAGCAGTTCGGTGAAAATCCAGCTGGCGGTGACGCCGGGATAGAAGAACGAGCGGTTGCCCTTCGGCAGTGTCGAAGACCAGTCGTTACGTGCTGTGAGTGTCAGGTAGAGCATATTGCGGTATGCCAGCTCGGCCTGTCCATAGATACCGATGAGGCGACGTTTGCTCTGATATGATTCGACAACAGGAATCTCCGACGAGTTGCTCAAATTGTACCATGTGGGAATAGTCAGGTTATCGACGGATGAGTAGAGATAGGAATATTTCCGCTCGTTACCGTTGAGACCTATCACAGTATTGAGGTGGAGATCATCGATAAGGTCTTTGTCGAAAGTGACCATAAGGTCGTGGTTGATTTCACGCTGACGTGTGGTATTCTGGCTGACGCTACCAGTCTCTCCTGTGAGGTCGCCGCCGTTTGCCGTGCCTTCGAAGAGTTTCTCAAGGTTGGGCTGACCGGTGTTGCGATGACCCGTCTGTGTGTCGAGACCGAAACGGTAAGTCAGACGGAAATACTTCAGGAAATCATAGTCGAATTGCAATTTCCCGTAGAAGCGTGAAGCCTCATAGTTGTTGAGATAATTCTCAAGGATGTAGTAGGGATTGGTCACACCGTAAGGAGTGTAGTAATAACCCGGAGTGTTGAAAGGATCGCTGAGGTCTTTCATCTCTGTGATACTGATATCACGCGGAGTCTGCATGATGGCATTGTACATAGAGCCTGTCTTCTGACCAGTGGTCACGAAGTCGTTGGAGTTCCATGCGTAATTGACCGACATGCTCATCGTCACGTCCTTGATTTTGTGGCTTGCACGTCCAGAGAAAGTATATTTGCGGTAAGAGTCAGCATCTGTGGGGATGATACCGTCTTCCTTGATTTGTGAAAGCGAGAGGAAGAAGGTGGAAGCGTCTGTGGCACCGTTGAATGACACGCTGTTGGAATAGCGGAAACCCGTATCGAAGAAATCTTTCATATTCGACGGGATGGCCACAAACGATTTCATGTGCTGCTGATAGTTGTAAATCTGACCGTAGCGCTGGATGGAGCCGTCAAACTTCGGTCCCCATGAACCGTTCTCTATCTCGGTGTGGTTTCCGTACCAACCCATACCGAAGTCGTTCTGCTGTTGGGGCAGACGAAGCACGCTTTCCCACTGCAGACCGCCATTATACTCGATGCCGAGTCCTTTGGCCTGTTTTTGACCAGACTTGGTGGTGATAAGGATGACACCGTTAGCAGCGCGGCTACCATAGAGTGCGGTAGCGGCAGCGCCTTTCAGCACGGTCATGCTCTCCACGTCGTCGGGGTTGACCGCTCCGGCACCGTTACCGAAGTCGAAACCGTTGTCGAGACCGTTGGAACTGTAAACAGCCCTGTTGACCATCGGCACACCGTCGATGACATAAAGAGGCTGGTTGGAGCCGCTCAATGAACTGATACCGCGGATGATGACAGCATTTGATGAACCGGGGTCGGACGAGGTGCTCGAAATAGACACACCTGCCACCTTACCGGCGATACTGCTCATGATGTCGTTGGTACGCACTTTGGCGATTTCATCGCCATTAACG
Source organism: uncultured Prevotellaceae bacterium (assembly GCA_946404865.1). GTDB lineage: Bacteria > Bacteroidota > Bacteroidia > Bacteroidales > Bacteroidaceae > Prevotella. The sequence goes on along the minus strand of CAMJFC010000081.1, from coordinate 9,938 downwards.
GCAGTGGCTGAATAACCTAATGCTTTGGCTGAGCGTTTGATACCCAGAGCGGTGACGACCACCTCACTGAGTACGTTTTCGTCAGACGACAAAGCGACTTTCATGCCATTACGGGCAGGTACTGTCTGCGAGATATATCCTACATAGGATACCTGCAATTCAGCATTGGTGTTGGGCACTGTCACGGTAAACGCGCCATCGGAATCGGTCACCGTACCTTGTTGTGTGCCCACAACCCGAACTGTGGCCCCTACGATGGGATCACCCTCTTCCTGTGTCACCACGCTACCCGTGATGGTCGTTTGCGCCCATGCCATTCCTACTCCGAGGAACAACATGGATAGAAGAATTGTTAAACTTTTTTTCATAAACTCACTCGTATTATTATATAAAATAAATCCGCTAAGTAAAATAAAAATACATAAAATTTTGTCGGTTTACAATAACTATCTAACAATAATTTTAGCACTTTGGATTGTGCAAAAATAGGTCTCTCTATTAAGAAAATAAAAAAAAGAAATGCAAAATTATATAATTTTAACAAGATAGGGAGTATTATTGTATATTTATATAGGAAATATACAGAATTTTGATTGATAAGACTGGTATTTGAGGGGATGAACATATTGATAAACACATGCCCGATTTGGCATATTCTAAATTTTTCACTAATTTTGCAGACAGACAGTTCAGAGATGAGCGATCGGAGGTAAAACAGTGGAGGCCCTTTCAAAAATATGACTGCACAAGAGATTATCGACTACATGGTGTCGCAGGGCGATGATGACCAGCGGCGCATCTTGATGGGCTTTTTCAAAACAGCCCCCGGAGAATACGGCTACGGCGACAAGTTTATCGGGCTGAAAGTGCCCCAAACACGCGAAGTGGTCAAGATAGCGAAACAACTGCCACTCGACGAGGTGCCGCAACTTTTGACGAGCGAATGGCATGAGGTAAGGTTGTGCGGACTGCTCATCATGGTAAGCCAATTTGAAGCCCAGGCTAAGAAACGGCTGGCCTATGACGAGAAAGCCATCCGACGCCGCGACGAAATAGTGACCATGTACCTAAACCACGCCGAGCGGGCCAACAATTGGGATCTGGTGGATATGTCAGCACCCAAAATATTAGGACATTGGCTGATGCTCCCCACCTGTCTGGGCGACAAACAGACTATCATGGACCAATTGGCCTATAGTGCCAACCTCTGGAAGCAGCGCATGAGCATGGTATGCACATGGAAGACGATGCAGATGGGTGATGCGGCGTGGTGTTTGCGCTATGCTGAGATACACCTGCACCACCCACACGACCTGATGCACAAGGCAGTGGGCTGGATGCTACGCGAACTGGGCAAGCGAGTGAGCATGGATCTGCTCCGTGATTTCCTCGATCAACACGCCCTTGACATGCCCCGCACAGCCCTCAGATACGCCATCGAGAAAATGACCCCCGAAGAACGGGAATACTGGATGAAAAGATAAAGCCCCCCGACCAAATGGGGCTCTCTCCGACCTCCCAAGAAAAACACATGCTGAAATAAACAAAAAAATGAAAATAAAACGGTTGATATCTATTATCTGTTGTCTGCTCATGTTGACAGGCAGCTTGGCGGCTCAAGAACAGGTGAACGCCCGCTACAACATGTCGGTGATTGACCTGACGGCGGGGTTGCCGCACAACTATGTCAATCAGATTTATACTGACAGCCAGGGGTTTATTTGGATATCGACTTACGGGGGCGGCGCCGTGCGCTACGACGGATATACTTTTATGAAACCCACAGTGAGCCATGGTACGGACGTTATCAGCAATTCGTGCCTGGGATTTGCCGAAGACGGTCACCAACGCCTGTGGATGGCTTATGACGAGAGTACGGTGGTAATCAATCTGAAAACGATGGGCAATGTGACCCCTTCTTACGGCAAAGGTGACATCAGCGCATATCTGTCGCAACCGACGGCCAGGGTCTATTCCGACAGCAAAGGCGGTCTGTGGCAGGTGACGCGTGACAGCATCTTCCGCTACACCTTCCAAAAAGACGGCAAGGTGGCGCACATCAGCCGGTGCGGATACCGTGGCAATACACCCGGCATCACCCTTCGCGACATTGAGCACAACGGTTCGGTTTGGATCAACATCGAAAACGGCCTTTACCGCCTGTCAGAATCGGGAGAGACACTTGTCCGCAAGGATATCGCCCCGGCGGCAGAGCAATTACAGGGGCTTTATGTCACCGACATGCTCAAACGCGGCAGCACCATCTGGATAGCCACCAATCTGGGATTGTACGCCTATGACCAATACAACAACCGTCTGACATCCTACCGTCACAGCGCCGACCCTAACTCGCTATCGCATGATTTTGCCACCTCGCTGGCCATCACCCCCGACGGTCAACTGCTGATCGGCTCATTACGGGGTGTAAATATTCTTGATGAGCAGACGGGCACATTTTCGCATTGGAGCACGGCCTCTCCGAAAAAGCCTCTGCCAAGCGACTTTGTGCTCTGTCTGATGATACGTGAGGGGCAGATTTGGATTGGCACGGAGACAGCGGGCATCGTGAAAATCACCCCACAACCGTTCCTCTTACGCAACTACATCCACGATGACCAAGATCCCGGTTCGTTGTCGGCCAACCCCGTCAACGCCATGTATGTGGAGCCCGACGGCACATTGTGGGCCGGCACGGTTGAGGGAGGACTCAATCGCAGGGATGCTAACGGGCATTTCGCCCATTGGACCACATCAAATTCGCCTTTATCGCATAACTCCGTCTCGGTGTTGGCTCCCGACACCCACGGGCGCTTGTGGATAGGCACTTGGGGCGGCGGTGTGAATGTCATCAACACTGCCACGCACGACGGTTTGCATCACTTGGTATTGCCAGCCCCGATGGCACCACTGACCGATTACATCGGCTCGTTGGCATTCGACCCCTACAATGAGGCCCTATGGATAGGTTCCAATGACGGCATTTTCTTTTATGACCTGAAAAATGAGTCATTGGAAGACCCGTTTGACGGCAACCGCGACATCCGCGGCTGCATCGGAGCACATATCGACAAGGACGGACAGTTGTGGATGGGCTGCCTGACAGGCGTGTGCATCATCGACCTCCATTCAAGGAAGAAAAGCAACGGCACGTTCGCCTATCGGCATTTACGCAACAAACTCGACCGCCCCGGCTCGCCTGTCATCGATAAAATCAGTTGTTTTTGCGAGACGAAAGACGGCACCCTGTGGCTGGGGTCGAACGGCTACGGGCTTTACCGACGTGTGATTGACGCCAAGAACGGCGAGGAGCGTTTTGAGGGACTGACCACCGAAAACGGCCTTGCTAACAATGCAGTGAAAAGCATTGTGGAAGACGTGCAGGGAAGGCTGTGGATCACGACCAACAATGGTCTGTCAATCTATAATCCTATCACACAGACCTTCAACAATTATTTCGAGCAAGACGGTTTGGCCTGTCAGCGGTTCTACTGGAACTCAGCGGTAAAAGGCCCCGACGGCGCCATTTATCTGGGCAGCATCAACAGTCTGACAGAAATACGTGGCGAGAATGATGACGTGCACCCGTCAGTGCGTCTGACCTTCACACGGCTACAGGTTGACAATCAGATGATCAACGCCGACAACAGTGATATTATCGACGCTGACATCTCACAGGCGAAACGCATCATTCTGCACGAGTCGAACAAGTCGATGGCCATCGATTTCTCCACGCTGACCTATATGGGCGAATCGCAAGAGCACTACAGTTACCGCATGAAAGGTTTTGAGGATGAATGGACCACCTTGAAACCTGGCGAACACTCTGTGAGATACACCAGCCTGAAGCCAGGCGTCTATACTTTTGAGGTGAAATACACGAGCGGCGACAAGTCTGACAACCATGTCATCAGTATCGGTGTGGAAGTGAAACCCTACTTCTGGAAGAGTTGGTGGTTTACATTGCTCTGGGTAATGGCATTGACCGCACTTGGTGTGTGGTTATACCGGATGCGCATTGCATCGCTGCGGCAGAAAGAGGCTGAGAAACTTTTAGCACCCATCCGCAAGGTGCTTGACGAGAGCGACGCTCCGGAACATCTGCAGGTGCGTATTCAGAACATTCTCGACTCACACGAGCATATGCAGAATAGCCTGCATCGGAGCATTGAGGCCGACAACGAAGAGGCAAAGGCCCTCACATTTATGGAGCGCGCCACTGCAGCCATGGAGCAGCACTACATGGACAGCGAGTTCGGCATTGAGGAATTCGCCGAATCCATCGGAATGAGCCGTAGCCAGTTGTCGAAACGGATGAATGCTGAAGCCGGCATGAGTGCCGGTCATTTTATCCGCGATTACCGACTGCGCATAGCCCGGCAGATGCTGATAGACAATGTGGCCAACCGCAACATCAAAGAAATAGCATACCGAGTAGGGTTCAATGACCCTAAATATTTCACCCGCTGCTTTACCAACCTCTATGGTTGCAGCCCCAGCACTTATGTGGAAAAACTGAAAGAAGAAAAATAAACCAAGAAAAACGGAATGAACGGTTTAGGTTAAAATAGCAAGAAAAAACACAAACTACAACAAAAAAGATTACCCTGAGAAGGTTAAAATAATACAAGAACGAATACTATCGCGTAAAAAATGAAGAGGCAAACAGGAGAAGATGATAATGTCAACTTTGAATCAAAAAAAACAGTTAAAAAGTGAGAATGGTGGATGATTTTGCGTAAAAAAACTATGAAAAACGGGGGAAAATAACCACAAAAATCATTTTGTCCACCTCTTTTACATTTTTGTCCACCATATGTAAATGTATTAAATCTAATTTTGCCACGTGTCAATTTTAGCATGACACGACGATGACCTGATGAAATTTGAAACCCGTGCGGATGCAGCACGATGAAGATGACGACCTAATACGCATTTTTACTAATTACCAAAATATACAACCTTTTAAACAATTTACAATGCTAAAACAATTATTATTCTCAGGGATGCTTACTTTTGGCGTCGTTGGAGGGCTCGTTTTCACAGCCAATCCGGCGATAGCAGCAGAAGCGCCTCAACAGAACGTTAAGGTTAGCGGCCAAGTTGTTGATCCCGATGGGGAACCTCTCATCGGTGCTACTGTCAGGGTGAAAGGTACCGATACCGGTACTATGACCGACCTGGACGGTAATTTCCAACTTGACGCGCCGTCAAGTGCCACTCTCGTGGTCAGCTACGTAGGTTATCAAGACCTTGAGGTGGCCGTGGGCGGTCGTGCCACACTGGGTCAGATTCAACTCTCTTCCGACGAGAACATGCTCGAGCAGGTGGTCGTCGTGGGTTACGGTACACAGAAGAAGGCCGACCTCACCGGTTCGGTGGCCATCGTCAATGCCGAGGAAATGAAACGCGTGTCAAACTCCAACATCTCCACGATGCTGGAAGGTAAAGTCGCCGGTGTGCAAATCACCTCAGACGGCCAGCCCGGTGCCGACCCCTCAGTTCGCATCCGTGGTATCGGTTCATTCGGTAGCACCGCTCCTCTGTATGTGGTTGATGGCGTGCCCATGGGTACTACCATCCGCGACTTCTCGCCCAACGACATCGAGACCATCCAGGTGCTCAAAGACGCTTCGGCAGGTGCCATCTACGGTTCGCGTGCCGCTAACGGTGTGGTCATCATCACCACCAAGAACGGTAAGAAAGACCAGCCCCTGCGCGTGGACTACAAGGGTTACTTCGGTGTGGATGTCATCCCCAGCAGCACCTACGACGTGATGGATGCCGACCAGTACAGTCAGTATCTGGGTCAGGCCAATGCCAACAGCAACACCCCGCTGGCCGCCGGCTACAGCCTCAACCCCGAGACCGGACGCTATCAGTTCCAGGACGGCACCAACACCGACTGGTTTGACGAGGTGTTCAAGACAGGTACCCGCCAAAACCACAACATCAACCTGAGCGGCGGTAGCGCACACAGCACCTATAATATAGGTCTCGACTACTTCAGCCAGAAGGGAACGCTCGAGGGCGCCGGTCCTAACTACGACCGTTTCACCGCCCGCGTGAACAACACCATGGAGACCAAGTTCATCAACTTCCGCACCTCGCTGGTCTATTCACACTCCAGCCAGGACGGTATGGGACTCTCCAACGCCTCTGAGTATGTGCAGGGTCTGTATGGCGACGTGACCAACGTGTTGCGCGGCACACTGCTCATGCAGCCCACCATCAAGGCCTACGACCCCACCACATGGGTGCTCGACAGTCAGGTGGGATCGGCCAGCAGCTACAACTACGATGCCTACGGCTACGGTGTGTATTACGACGGCATCCACGGTGATATCTCGGCCTCCAACCCCCTGTTGGTGAACAACATGCTCACCCGCAACACCATCGTTGACCGCGTGGTGGCTACCGGTTCGGCCGATGTTGATCTGCTCAAGATGATCGGTCTGGCCAACGACAACCACAAGCTCAACTACAAACTCAACCTCTCGTACAGCAAGACCTTCGCACAGGATAAGACCTGGGTGTCGGCATGGATCCAGAGCAACCGTGTGTATCTCGACAAGAGCAACGAGCGCCTCGACAAGAACCGCCGCACCTACTCTGACTTCCTCGTGGAGAACACCCTTACCTACGACGGCACCTTCGGTCTGCATCACCTCAACCTGCTGGGTGGTATCACCTACGAGGAGGAGAACGCCGACATCCTCAATGCCTGGGGCGTCAACTTCGCAGAGCCTTACTTCCTGCAGTTGCAGAACGCCGCAAGCCGCAATGCCTCATCTACTGAGACCAAGCACGCCCTCACCTCGTACATCGCACGTCTGACCTACGACTACGACGGCAAGTACCTCCTCTCGGCCATCATCCGCCGCGACGGCAGCTCGCGCCTCACCAAGGACATCCGCTGGGGCACCTTCCCCTCAGTGTCTGTGGGTTGGCGTTTCGACCGTGAGAGCTTCTTCCCCTTCGACCACAACCTCATCAACCTGTTCAAGGTGCGTGGTAGCTATGGTGAGCTCGGTAACGAGAACATCGGTGAGTATGTCTATCAGGCTACGATGATGCGCAACAACATGACCTACAGCTTCGGCAACAGCCCTGTCACCGGTTCCGCCATCTCTACCTTCGTCAACGAAAAGCTGGCTTGGGAGAAGAAAAAGACCATGAACGTGGGTATCGACCTGGCCTTCTGGAACAACCGCTTGGAGTTCACCGCCGAATGGTATAAGAACATCTCTACCGACCTGCTTTACAATGTGCCCGTGCCGGCCAACGCCGGTGTGGCCAATACCTCTGTGACGATGAACGCCGCAGAGATGGAGAACAGCGGTTTCGAGTTCTCGGCCACCTATCGCAACCACGACCACCCGCTGCGCTATGACATCAGCGCCAACCTGAGCACCCTGAAAAACAAGGTGACCTCGCTCGGCTTCGGCACAGAGTCTTACATCACCGGCGCCTATAAGACTGAAGTGGGCGAGGAAGTGGGTAAGTTCTACGGATGGAAATACAAAGGCATCGCACGTACGCAGGCCGACCTCGACGACCATGTCAACGCCGAAGGCAATCATGTGGAGCAGCCCGGTGCCAACGTGGGTGACTGCCTCTACGAGGATGTCAACAACGACGGTATCATCAATGGCGATGACCAGGTGGTGCTCGGCAGCGGTCTGCCCAAGATCAACTTCGGTCTGAGCGCACACCTCGAGTACAAAGGCTTCGACCTGAGCATCTCCACCTTCGGAGCGCTCAACTACCATGTGACCGACGATATCTACAACAGCCTCAACTCATGCTACGGACCCGGCAACAAAGACGTGGCCATGCTCGATGCCAACCGCTGGTCGGACGACGGACTGACCTACGTCTCCAGCGTGCCCCGCACCTACTATAGTACTGATCAAGGCTCTGGTGCCACCATGGCATGGAACGACCTTTTCAGCGACCGTAAGATCCAGAATGCAGCCTATTGGAAGATTGCCAACATCGAGTTGGGATATAACATCCCCGACAAAGTGTTCAAGGGAGTAGTCACCGGTGCCCGCGTCTATGTGTCGGCGCAGAACCTCTACACCTTCACTGGCTACAAGGGTTACAATGTTGACTATGCCGGCGGCACCTTCACACCGGGCTACAACTTCTGCTCGTTCCCCAGTGCACGGAGCTTCATGGCAGGTATCCTCTTCTCGTTCTAATTGACTAAGGAATAATGACAAATCAGAAGAAATCAATCAATATGAAACTACATAAAATCTTTCTTGCCCTGTTCCTGGGCCTCGGCGTGATGACCTCATGCGAAGACAAGCTGGAGTTGACCAACCCCAACCAGCAGACATCAGGAACCTTCGGCTATACAGCCAATGATTTGGAGGAGAGCGTGATAGCCTGCTACAACCACATCCGTATGGAGGGCACCTACGCCCGTGTGGGCTATAACATCGACGTGATGCGCGGCGATGAGGCATGGAACGCCTCGCAGGTTTGGTACAGACCCTTCGACGACTTCAACGAAGCCATCACCGACGAGATCGGTCAGTGGTCGTGGCGCGACTGGTACTACACCATCAACGTGTGCAACTTCGTACTCTCGCGCTGCGAAGGCGACAACGCCTCGCTCTCGCAGCAGATGCAGCGCATCAAGGGGCAGGCCCTCTTCATCCGCGGCCTGGCCTACTACAACCTCGCGGGCTACTACCAGAACCCCGCTCTCATCACAGACTACACACAGTACTCCTCGCTCGACGGACTCTATATCGCTAACCAGCAGGAGGGTGAGGAGAACGGCTTCGCACAGTACGACCGCGTGCTCGACCAGGTGGAGGCCGACTTCGCCGAGGCGATGACGCTGCTGCCCTCACGCGACGAGGGCGGACAGTGGGCCAAGGGCCGCGCCACCAGCGGCGCCGCTGCCGGCTACTATGCCCGCACGCTCATGGTGCGCCACAAATACAGCGAGGCACTCACCGTGCTCAAAGCCATCATCGGCGGCCAGTACGGCACCTATAAGCTGATGGCCAACTACGGCGACAACTTCCGCGAGGGTCCCGCTTACGAGAACAACGACGAGAGCCTCTTCGAGGTGCAGTTCCTCGACCTCGAGTCGCAGGGCACCGACGATGAGTGGACACCGGTCAACACCAGTGCCAACGCCACCCAGGGACATGCCATCGAGAGCAACTACGGACCGGGCAACTTCGGCGGTTGGGCCGATATCTCGGCTTCGCCCTGGCTCTACAACCTGTTCAAGGCTGAGCGTACCACCAGCAACGGCCTCGACCCGCGTCTCTACTGGACCATCGGCACCTATGAGGCCGAATGGGAAGGTTTCGAGTATGGCAATGTGTGCTACAAGGCGACGATGACTCCCACCGACTTCGTGGTGACCAACAACAGCTACGGCGGTCTGCCCATCGCCAAGAACACCAACCTGCGCACGGGTCTGTACGACAAGGTGGTGACGGGTCTGCACTGCGGTATCAACCTCAGACTGATGCGCTACGCCGACGTGCTGCTGCGCGCCGCCGAGTGCGAGAACGAGGTGAACGGTCCCACACAGCAGGCTATCGACTGGATCAACCAGGTGCGTGCCCGCGCCGGACTGGCCGGTCTGAAACTCGCCGACTTCGGTTCGAAAGACAAGCTGTTTGAGCAGATCGCCAACGTGGAGCGCCCGAAAGAGTTCGGATGTGAGTTCGGCCGCGGCTTCGACCTCGTCCGCTGGGGATTCTTCTACAGCGCCGACCGCCTGCAGCAGCTCAAGGAGCACGGAGCCTTCAACTACTGGACCAAGGCCGACTATGATGGCGGTGTCTATACCTACACCCCGAAAGACGCTGTCGATTACGGCACATGCAGCAAGAGCTCGTACGACACCTTCCTGCCTGGCCATGAGTTCCTGCCCATCTTCCAGGGTACGTTGAACGACAACT
>CAMJFC010000080.1 GCA_946404865.1 uncultured Prevotellaceae bacterium | reverse complement strand
GGATAATATGAGAAAAATGTTTTATACGCTGTTGATGGCAGTTGTTGTGCCGATGACCGCGATGGCAGGTGATTATAGCACCTATTATGAGAATCTGCCCGTGCCGATGACTGAGTTGGCGAAGCCCGTGATACCGGCTGCTCAGGTGCAGTTGACCGACTTCGGTGCCAAGGGTGATGGTGTGACCATGTGCACCGAAGCCTTCCAGAAAGCCATCAGCGCACTGTCGAAACAAGGCGGCGGACATTTGGTGGTGCCCGCAGGCGTCTGGCTCACCGGTCCCATCTCGCTGAAAGACAATATCGACCTGCACGTTGAGCGTAATGCCATCATCGTGTTCTCGCCCGACAAGCGTGATGCTTTGAAGACCGACGACAACGGCAAGACAGCCGACCGTGCCACTTCAGGCATCACCGCCTCGAAGCGCAAGAATATCAGTATCACCGGTGAAGGCACCATCGATGGTAACGGCGAGTGGTGGCGACCCGTGAAACGCAGCAAGGTCAGCGACAGTGAGTGGTCGCAGTTTAAGAGCATGGGCGGCACGGTGAGCAGCGACGGCCAGTTGTGGTATCCGTTCGGACTGAAGAATATGCCCGATGTGGCATCCAACGCTGAGGCTCAGGAGCGTATGCGTGCCCACCTCATCCGCTTGACCGATTGCGAGAACGTGCTGATTGAAGGCGTGACGGTGCAGAACTCACCCCGTTTCCACATCGTTCCACAGCGTTGTAAGAACGTCATCATCGACGGCGTGACCGTCCGTTGTCCGTGGAATGCCCAGAACGGCGATGCCATTGACATCGGCAACAGTCAGAATGTGCTGATCGTCAACAACGTGATTGACTGCGGCGACGACGGCATCTGCATGAAAGGCGGCGTGGGCGACGAAGGCGTAAAGAACGGTCCCTGCGAAAATATCCTCATCATGCACAATACGGTCTATCATGCCCATGGCGGTTTTGTCATCGGCTCGGAGTTTTGCGGCGGCATGAAAAACATCGTGGTGCGCCACAACACGTTCAGCGGCACCGACACCGGCCTGCGTTTCAAAAGCGCGATAGGACGTGGCGGCAAGACGGAGAATATCTTCATCGACCATATTTATATGACCGACATTAAAGATGAAGCCATCGTGTTTGAGACCACCTATTGGGACAACCATGTGGGTGCCAAGAAAGAAGAGGCGAAAAAAGAACGCGCGTTCGTGCCCGACTTCACCGACATCCATATCAGCGATGTGGTGTGCCGCGGAGCCAAGACCGGCATCTCCGCCCACGGAGACAAAGGGATGATACACGGCATCGACATCCGTAACAGCACCATCTTCTATACGAAGACGGCGACGGACATATCGGCAGAATGCGAGATACTGATGGAAAATGTCAACTTGTCAACTTATCAACCCCGATGACATAAAGGACACCTTCCTCGACACGGAAATGCACATCACGACCCTCAAAAGGCATCCCATAGACCTTTTGAGGGTTGTTTTGGTATTGCGGACGCGGGTCGAGGCGCAGCACTTGGATGAGTGCTTCGGATTGAGCAGGGGTAAACTGTTTTCGTAGGGGTTGCGGGAAGTCCACCTCGAGTGTCTTCCACTCATTATTATCCACAAACCCGCTTTTGGCCTCAGGATGAGCATCCGCATAGGTCACGTAAGGTTTGATGTCGTAGATGGGCGTGCCGTCCATCAAATCAGCGCCAAGGACATGCAGCACTGGTCCGGAAGGGGCGTCCCACTCCACACTTGCAAGTCTGACGGCCGACAGTCCGATAGGATTGGGCCGGAAGGGAGAGCGCGACGCGAACACCCCCACCGACTGGTTTCCTCCCAGTCGTGGCGGTCGCACCACGGGACTCTTGGCTTGATGCGGATTGGCTGAGAATTCCCAAATCAGCCAGATATAGTCAAACTCCTCTATGCCTCGTAAGGCATCGGGGTTACGAAATTGCGGCAGGAACACGACTTTACCTGGCAAATCGGTCACGAGTCCGCTCTGTTTGGGAATGCCAAACTTTGACGAGAAGGGAGAACGGAATGTTGCTATGGGCTGAATGTTCATCATATAATTGGGGGGATGGGGAGGATGAGAAGCCCAGCCGAGATCGGCTGTGCTGAGAAGACGGGTTAGACCGGGATAACGTGGAAGGCGGAGAGGATGGCGAAGGTGATGAGGGTGAGCGCAAGGACAGCGGCGGGAACGAAGAGGTGTAGTGGTTTTCGCACCGCCTGTTGTCGGAAGACGAAATGGAACACCAACCAGACGATGACAGCACTCAAAGCCCCTACGGCAGCACCCACAAGCAGGTCGCCCAAGAAATGCAGTCCGAGATACATCCTCGAATAGCACATGACGATGCCCCACCCCACCATCATCCAAGCGAACCATCTGCGACGGAATAACAGTCCCAAGAACGTGACGAGCGCCCATGCGTTGGCCGCATGCGCCGAAGGAAAGCTCCACAGTCCCCCTCTCCATCCCATGACCGTATGGACGAGCGGTGCTATCTCTTCATCGTGCGACGGTCTGTATCGGTCAACCATCGAGCGCAGCAGTTTTGCCGACAGTTGGTCGCTCAATACAATCAACAAGGCAATAGCCGCAACGACGATGAGCACCGAGCGCCATGAGTAGTTGCGCAAGATGACATAGAAGAGCGCTATATAAAAGGGAATCCACACCCATTTATTACTATATAAATACATGAAACCATCCCCAAAAGAGGAATGGACACCATTGACAGCCAACAAAACCTCTTTGTCCAGCTGTTCGAGTCCGTCGATGAAAGCGGTTAATAACATATTATTCGCTCTATGTGAAAAAGATGTATTCTGGTGAAACCGTTGGCAAAATTACATTTTTTTTACGAAAAAATGTCTTATAAGAAATAAAATGTTTAATTTTGCAGTATAGATACTAAAAACCGTGTTAAACATGTATCAGTATTCTGCGACCTCGAATGCTAACGTCAAGACTGTACACTATCTGAGTGAAGACGGTCTTCAACTGTTGATTGTGTATATCACCGAACACGAACGGGAGAGTTTTGGACGTTTTAAGTCCGAAACAATTGAACAGTTACTTCAAGCCTATATCGAAGGTATCTCCACAGGTTTGGAAGACCGTAGCAACCAGCTTTTTCTGTATGTTTATGATCATGTGATCGCTCGATTAGAACTTTCAGCCGCCCGTGCCAAGATGATGAAGGGTTCCCTGAAGAAATTATTAACCAACCATGTGGTGCTGATAGAAGGAAACGACCCCATTTGCTGCAATTTGTTGTGTGAGCAGGGCGGAGCGCAGCGTCTGTTCATCCGAGCAGGAAATGTAGAGATAGGGGAAGTTACTCTTGAGGGAAAAGAAGATATTCACCAAGAAGGAAAAGACGATAATCAGCAAGGTAGGGAAGATAATAATGACCAAGAGGGAGGAGACGATATTCAGCAAGAAGGAGGAGACGATGTTCAGCAAGAAGGAGGAGACGATGTTCAGCAAGAGGGAGGAGACGATGTTCAACAAGAAGGAGGAGAGATTCAGCAAGGAGGTAGAGAAGACGATATTGACCAAGAGGGAGAAAGCGAAATTCAGCAAGGAGAAGGAGACAAGACCGACCAATCGCGAGGAAACGAGGAGAATCAAGGGGAGAAAACCGTACATTGGTGGAATATCAGCACCCCTGTTATCGTTGTCTTGTTTCTGTTGTTGGCCGCAGTCAGTTTTTTTGTCACTTTAATCATATCGGGTAGGATTTCTTTGTGATAGTCGATATATGTACAAATTATATGTAGAGTGCCGCGACCGGGCCTATATGGTCACCTTCGGTAGAGAGAACCAGTTGCAGGATGCAACCGGTATATTGAGTGTGAACACCAACGACCGCGATGAGTTGTTGCGCATTCATCATTATCCCACGTTGATATCCCAGAGTGGTTACCGTTACGACCGTCAGGTGGTTGTGAGTGACATACAAGTGAGTGAGCAAGAAGGTCAACCCATCGCAGGTATCAACCGCACCATCGGTGTTACCGTTGTACTTTCCAACCGCAAGTCCGGTCAGTTGTATCGCCCCACCGACACAGCCCCCCTACTCTATATTGACGACACAAGCGAATCGTTTATCCTGCGTGACAGCGAAGGCAACGAATCAGAGAACCTCCTTTATCGCATCACCTTCCGCTATGACGACCAGTTAGGTAGTTGCGATGTCTATTGCGCTTCGTCGTCCACCATCTACGATGTGGTGATAGACTTTGGCAGCGAAGCATCGCAGATGTTGGTCAAGCGCCATCGCGACGTCTGGAGCGACGGTGCCATTGTGCCTTTGTTTCACGATTGTCTTCAGCATTTTTACCCCACCGCTTCTCCCACCTCCTCGTATGACCAACAGGATCGAGACCCGCTTTTGATGCGCAGTCTGTTTTTCAAACAGCCAGGCGCCGTCCCCCCCGTGGAAATCAGCGACCGTGAAACCTTCTTGAGCAATCCCCCCTCTTCCACCGACCCCTATTTGCAGTTCATCTCCCGTCGCGACGAGACCGCATCCCGTCGTGGTGAGCGTCTGCCCAACATCAAGATCTCATATCTGGCCCAGATCAACCACAGTGGTTTCGACTTAGAGAAGTTGCATCACGCCTTGGTCCTCCGCTTTCTCCATGAAGCCATGCGCCAGGTGGCCGACAAAGAGAGGCTCCGTTGCAACACCCGCCAAGGCGTGGCCGTTCGCGTGACCTTGTTGGTACCGAATGTGATGGGTCAGGAAGCCGTCTCGGAATTGATTTCCGATGTTTCGCGCATCGCCAACAGTGTCAATTTCCGTTCGCACTTGCCCTCAGGCACCCCACCCTTGTTGTTTGCCGACGTGAAATCCTGTTCAGAGAGCGACGCCTCCTTCCTCTATTGGATGAACACGAGCACGGTGAGTGCCGGCAAGGACTATCTGATTATCGACGTAGGTAAGGGCACCACCGACTTCTCCGTCGTTCATGTGACGGATGCCTCCCATGCTATCAGCAAGTACCGTTCAGGTTTTTTAGGCGCGGGCAACGCCATCTCGTACGCCATTTTCGAATATCTGTTATTGCAGTTGACCGATGCCTTAGAGACAGACGACCGTATCCATGAAATCCGCCGTTTGTTGAGCAGTGACGGTCAGACCCTCTATGAGTTGGAGAACATCATCGAGCGCATCAAGCAAGGCAATGAATTGACGGGAGCCACCGCCGAGAGTCTCCGCCGTCTGTCGCATGCGGAGAATTGGCCTGAAGAGAATGTGAGTGAATTGCTGCATCACTTCAAGTTGGAAGACGAAGAGCGTATCATCGCCGGCATCATCCATAAGATTGTGGCGGGTATCGCCCTCCGCACCCAAGGTTTGCACTACGATGAGATCATGCTGAGCGGCCGCGGTTTTCTCTATGCTCCTTTGGCACAAGAAGTGAAAACCATTTTTGCCCGCCACGAAGACCAAGACAGTTCGACAGGCACAGGATACAGCGACGTCAACTACCGTCCGGAATATGCCAAGACCGGTTGTCTGTATGGTGCCATAGCACCTGTGAAAATCAGCATGCAGAACAATATGACCGGCATTCCACAATTTACCGATGCCCGTTCACGTTCAGAGATGAACGAGGCGGAGGTGAACCGCATGATTAACGAACAGGTAGAAGAGAGCAAATTGTTGAAAGACACGCCCGAGGAGCAAGAAAAACGCCGTAATTCTTTGTTGACGTTTGTAAAGAATTGCGTAATGTATTTCTTCTCGGATAAACCTGTCGAAGGAGAAAATGATGAGGACGAAACAAAGGAAGAAGAAGAGTCACGTGAAGAGAACACCCAGCGTGAAGAAGGAACCCGTGAGATAGCCGAGATGGGCGATGACAATATCCGTGCCATCATGCAGTCGCGCTATCCCGTCAGGTTGTACGGAGCCAACACGCGTGTGTCAGTGGGAGGCAATCAATATAAGATAGTAGGAGGAGACCATTTGCCCGAGGGTGACGGTTGCCGTTTATATTTTGACGGTTCCCACTTTTACGTTCGCAGCAAAGACCACAGTTATGAGTTGGTAGAGGATGTGGCGCGCATCCCCAACACGAACTTACTCTTCGAGAGTTTGTTCCCCTTCTCCCTTCAGATACTTGGCAAAGACTATGACATCCCCCGCAACTATGCGGTGACGGATGCGATTTGACGTTTATTAGAAACGCTAAACGATGATTCTCTTTTTTCTGTAGTTTTCGCGGAATTCGGAGGGAGCGCATCCTTTTTTCTTTTTGAAGATGCGGTTGAAATTACTGAGGTTGTTGAATCCGCAGGAGAAACATATCTCCGAAATGCTTCTGGCGGTATCCACGAGCATCCGTGCCGCATATCCGAGTCTGATATCAATAATGTATTCAGAAAGATTGCGCCCCGTATGGAGTTTGAAGAACCTGCTGAATGCCGACGGGCTCATCCCTGCGATGTCGGCGAGCACGCTGAGTCTCAGTTCATCCCTGTAATTCTTGCTGATATGGTTTTTCACCTTGAGAATTCTCCTGCTATCGTCTTCGACCGCCACTTTGGCGTATGACGACGAGGCAAGCGTCCGGGCTCCCTCACATTTAGACAATTCGTAAAGGATGGTGAGGAACTGTTGAACCGCATAAAAACCGTCAGTGACAGAGCTGAGCGTATCGAGCAAGGAATAGACCTTCATGATTGCACCGACAGGGAAGCACAGTCCTTTTTTAGCTTCGTTCATCATCTTTCTGATGCTGATGAACGGATTCCGTCCGAAGAAATTGTCTTCGGTCATGTTGAAGTCGAACTGGATGGTAATCTCCCTGATATCATCGCTTGTACACTGATATTGCTCCCATACATGTTCGAGTTCAGGGCTGGTAATGAGTACGAGGTCGTAGTCGCCGATCACCTCGCTGCTGTCGCCCACGATTCTTCTGACCCCTTTAGCCCGTTCCACGAAGTTGAGTTCATACACTTCATGATTGTGTATGGGATATGTGAACTCCTTTTTCTGCCTGTCGGCAATATAGAGCACATCTTTTCCCATGAGGGGAGTAATTTCATGTATGACCCTTCTGTCTTCCATAACGATGATTCCTATCAGTCTTCAAGGGGTAATTCGAGTCTGATGCCCGACTCCACATTTCTGTTGGAGACGAGTTTGAGACTTTTGATGATTTCAACGATTTTTCTGAGTGTAGTGACTCGTGTAGGAACGAGCGGGAGTCTGAGCACATTATGTATAAATCCGAGTTCATGCAGGAGCGCTTTGACCCCGGCAGGGTTGCCGTCAACAAAGAGGAGGCTGTACAGTTCGACAAATTTATAATGTATTTTCCGAGCAGCCGCGAACTCATTGTTGAACTCCAGTCTGAGCATACGCGAGAACTCCCTTGGCAATGCGTTGCCGATGACAGATATCACCCCGACAGCTCCACAGGCCACCATTTGATAGGTGATACCATCATCGCCGCTGATGACATCGAAATGGTCGGGTTTGTTTTTAATGATTTCATCAATCTGCTCCAGATTGCCGCTGGCCTCTTTGATAGCCACGATATTCGGGCAATCATTAGCCAGTCTGACCGTCGTCTCGGCCTTCATGTTGACACCTGTTCTTCCCGGCACATTATAGAGCACCACGGGCAGAGTCGTGGCCGCCGCAATCGCTTTGAAGTGCTGGTACAGTCCTTCTTGAGAGGGTTTGTTATAATAGGGGCACACGCTGAGGATACCGTCAATGCCGGCGAAGTCGCCGTCGCGCAGTTCTTGTACGACAGCAGCCGTGCTATTTCCGCCACACCCCATGAGAATGGGCACCCTTCCCTTCACTTGTTCAACGATGCGATTTTTGATGGTCTGTTTCTCCACCATGTTCAAGCAGGGCGTTTCGCCGGTGGTAGCGAGGATGCACAAAAAGTCAGCTCCGTTGTCGAGTTGGTACTCTATCAACCTTTCGATAGCATCGTAATCGACGCTTCCATCGGGCGTAAAAGGAGTGACAAGGGCAATACCTAAACCTTTGAATATATTAGACAAATGTCCATTCGTCATTTCGGCAGAACAAACCCGTTTGTTCTGCTCTCTCTTGATTAAATCGTTTTGTATCATCATAATTTGGGTGCAAAGTTAGTGCAAGTTGAGAGAAATACAAAATGAAAAACAGATATTTTCATTTTTTTATATTCGAAACGCAGCCCAAAATATGTTAAGTTCGTTCTTAATTTCTCACCTTCCTTTCAAATTGACATGTTGTTACCAAGTTTGTTTGACTTTCGAAAGTTTTCTTGACGCAAAAAAAGTGCCACTATCCTCACGGACGGCAGCACAAATTTCCAAGAAAAATTACACTCTATTGATTGATTATTCATCTAATTCTCTTTTACTTACAGGAGAACATTTTTCAAGTAAATAACTGATAATAAATTATTGATAAGACTTAATACTCTTCTTTTATTTCTCTATTGCGTTGCAAATATAACCACTTTTCTTGATATTTATCGACAAAGAGAATAATGTTTAAACTTATTTAACTTAACTTTTGTAAATTTGAGGTATTTATAGAAGTTCTATTCCGAACAAAAAAGCAGGCTGTATAAAAATAAAAGAGGAGAAAAAACGTTTTAAAGTATATGGAAACTGTGAGTGAATTAAGCATTTTGATACCGACCTACAATCACGACTGCGTGAAATTGGTGCATGACCTGCACCAACAGGCATCGCGTTGTGACGGTCTTCGCTATGAGATACTGGTCAGCGATGACGGCAGTACCGACCGCTCGGTTGTATCTTCACTTCACGGTCTCAACGCCCTACCCCATTGCCGTTATCTCCGCAGAGACATCAATGCGGGTCGATCTGCCACCCGCAATCTATTGGCTCGCACCGCTCAGTATGACCATCTGTTGTTTATCGACAGTCACATGAGCGTCATCTCGGACGACTATTTGAGCCGCTACCTCTCCCATCCAGACGTCCCTGTGGTCTATGGTGGATACCATGTGAGAGAAGGAATGCGAGAGTGGCGCAGTAACCTGCGCTATCATTACGAAGTGGCACGCCACCACGTCATCAGCGTCGAAGAACGTCAGTCACATCCCTATCATGATTTTCACACCTCCAATTTCATGATACGCCGTGACGTGATGTTGCGTCATCCTTTCGACAAACGTTTCCGCCGTTACGGTTATGAAGACGTATTCTTCGGTCGCCAGTTGGAAGAATCCGGCATTCAGATTCTCCATATCGACAATGCTGTTGGTTTTGAAGTGTTTGAGCATAATGAACTCTTTTTGCAGAAGACCCACGAAGGTTTGCAAACCCTGTGGGAGATGCGAGGAGAGTTGTCGGGTTACTCGCGTCTGTTGGCAAAATCCGAAACGTTGGAGCGCAAGCATTTAGGCGGTTGCATTCGATTGTGGCACCGGTTGTTTGAAGGCATTGAACGCCGCAACCTGTTGAGCGGGCACCCGCAGTTATGGGTGTTTAATCTGTGGCGGATGGGGGCGTTTTTCAGAATTATGGGGTGAATGGGGATAACGGGGATGCTTTTTAGGAGTTTCCCGGCCGTTTTTTCGGATTTTTTGATTATATTTGCCACCGCAAACAGATGTCAACGGACCATGAAAAGCACCACAGTGGTAAGCGGACGATCTGATATGGCCAAAGCTGGGCGTTTTTTTCGCTCGGAGATACAACAACCTATTATAATTATAGTGGTGCGGAAATACCAGAAAGATGAAAATAGCCTTTTTTGACACAAAGAGTTACGACCGTGACACCTTCGACCGGGTGAACAAAGATTTTGGTTTTGACGTTCAGTATTTCAAGGAGCGTCTGAGTATGAATACCGTATCATTGACGAACGGCATGGATGCCGTATGCATCTTCGTCAATGCGGAATGCGACGCCCGAGTGATAGAACGCATGAGCCAGTACGGCGTGCAACTGATTGCGTTGCGCTGTGCGGGATTCAACAATGTGGACATCAATGCCGCCAAGCGTTTTGGCATCCGTGTGGTACGTGTCCCCGCCTATTCGCCGCATGCTGTGGCCGAATATGCCGTGACGTTGATGATGGCGCTCAACAGAAAAGTGTATCGTTCAGTCTATCGCACACGCGAAGGCAATTTCAAGTTGAATGGTCTGTTGGGCTTCGACATGTACGGCAAGACCGCCGGTTTGATAGGCATGGGACGTATTGCGAAGGAACTCATCAAGATATTACATGGTTTCGGGATGAACATTTTGGCTTACGACCTCTATCCCGACGAGGCATTCGCCCGCGAATATAGTGTGAAGTTGGTGACACTTGACGAGTTGTACGAGGGTTCCGACATCATCTCCCTGCACTGTCCGCTGACCGAAGAGACCAAGTTCATCATCAACAATGACAGCATCACCAAGATGAAATTCGGAGTGATGATTATCAATACCGGTCGCGGCAAGTTGATTAAGACAGAAGATTTGATTGACGGACTGCGTTCGCACCAAATCAGCGCCGCAGGTCTGGATGTGTATGAGGAAGAAGCCAACTACTTCTACGAGGACCGTTCGGACAAGATGATTGACGATGATAAGTTGGCCTTATTGTTGATGATGCCAAACGTGATTGTGACCTCGCATCAAGCCTTCTTCACGCGAGAGGCCACCCACAATATCGCAGTGACGACGCTTCAAAACATCCGTGACTTCGAAGAAGGAAAAGAACTGGTGAATGAGGTGAAGTAAGGGGAGTTAGTGGTGAGAGGTAAGAGGTGAGAGGTAAGGGGTAAGAGGTAAGAGATATGCAAATAAAAGAAGGAGTTAAGAGGTGTCGGTCACTTCTTAACTCCTTCTATTCATTCTATCGCATGGCCACATATTTGTGGAGGGTGGCACGAACGGCGCCAGGACCGGCGAACAATTCGCGCACCATGCCTTCGATTTGCGAGCCGAGACCAGCCTCGTAAAGGTCAAGTCCGAACACATCAGCCCTGCTGTACAGCTGACGCAAACAACTGTAATCCTGGTCGGGCTTTCCCACCTCGAGTGGAGCCACGATGGCTTGCATCTCTTCGAGCATCGGGTCGGGCGAGGGAGAGAAAGGAGTGCCATCGTCTTGAATGCCCTTCAGATAGCGTGCATATCCCGCCAATGTGAGGGGGATGAGCACGAGATTACTCATATCCAATCCACGTGCGATGTATTTCTTGATGGTTTCGCCAAAACGTATGGGCAATTTCTGACTGGTGTCCATGGCGATACGCTGTGGTGCATCGGGCATGAAGGGGTTGGGCAGTCGGCGGTTGATGACCGCTCCGATAAACTCATAAGGATTGAGCACACCAGGGTCGGTGACCACAGGCATCGCCTCCATATAACCAATTTTCTGTATAAACGCCCGGAGGTCTTCATCCGCCATTTCAGCCGAGATGAGCGTATAGCCGAGCATACATCCGTAGATGGACATGGCCGTGTGGAGCGGGTTGAGACAGGTCGTCACTTTCATTGTCTCCACCTGGTCAACTGTCTGGCGCGTGGTATAGAGTGCCCCTCCAAGATCGAGTGGCGGTCTGCCGTTGGTGTAACGGTCTTCAATCACGAGATACTGCACCTCTTCAGCATTCACGAAGGGAGCGGTAAACGTGTGTTTCTCCGTTTCGATATACTCATTATCCTCAAATCCGTCGGCCGCCAACATCTCTTTCACTTTGACATGTGGTCTTGGTGTGATTTTATCAATCATGGACCAGGGGAAAGTGATTTTGCTCTCATCCTTGAGGTAATCGAGGAATGCGGACGGCACGAGTCCGTCGTTTACCCAGCGTTCAGCGTAAGCAAAGACGCCAGCGCGCACCTTGTCGCCGTTGTGTGAGCAGTTGTCCATGCTCTGCACCGTCAGCGGCAGTTGTCCGGCCTGCCAACGTTCATAGAGCAGGGCGCACACCTTACCCATGGCAAAGACCGGTTTGAGACCTCGCTGCAAGTCAGCTTCATTGTAAGAATAGCCCTTCTCCGTGATGGTAAATGAAATCATTTGAAGAGAAGGATTGCGGAATATTTCCACCAACCGTTTCCAGTCGTCGAATTGGAAATCAGCTTTGAGAGCCTCTGTGACCGAAGCGATGACTTTCTTCTCAATCGTGCCCGTAGATTGCAGGCTGACCAGGAGAGAGAGATTTTGATAGGGTCTGTACGCCTTGTCTATGACCTCGAAGTCGAACGTCTCAGCCACGATGACGCCGCGGTCATACTTGCCCGTGTTCAGTGCATCGTTGAGGATAGCCGCAGGAAAGGCCCTGAAGATGTTGCCGCCTCCGAAATGCACCCATGTGGGTTGCTCGTGCGTTTTTTTCGCCACCGCGGCATAATCGAACTTGGGAAGTTGATAGCCTTTCGCTTCCCATTCGCCGGCATTGAAGCCGGGAGTAAGAATATCAGTTAGTTTCATAAGTAGATATGACAAATAAGTTAAGTTATTTATGACAGAGAAGGACTATTCTCATCTTCCACTTTGGCGTTCATCTTACGTTTGACGCCGTCTTTGAGAAGCGACACATTGAAATTGATAATCAGTCCGATGGCTTTCTGTGCCAGGCGGAGATACGACACCATTTGCGACTCATGAATCGGCAGCACTTCGTCCACCGCCTTGAGGTCAACGATAATCTTATTCTCCACCAGCATATCCAGACAGAAGCATTGTCCGGTGTCTCTGCCTTTGTAATACAAGGGTTGGTCGATATGAGTCTCGACCCTCATGCCTCTGCGTTCGAGCTCATACTTCAGGCAATACTCATAAGCCTCAGGAAGGAGTCCGGGTCCGAGTTCGCGGTGAACCTCGATGGCAGCACCGATAATTTGTTTCACCAAGTCATTTTGTTCCAGATATGCTTCTCTGCTTAAAATGATTTCTTTCATTGTTTGGAAGTAAATTAAGATATTGTTATTGAGGAAGATTATTAGAGGAAGATTTTTTAGTCAAAGAATCCTGGCTGTTTGTAAGGGATGCCCAATTCGCGGTCGACGGTGGCGAGGATGCCCTGCACCTGTCCGAGGGCGAACATAC
>CAMJFC010000079.1 GCA_946404865.1 uncultured Prevotellaceae bacterium | reverse complement strand
TGTAACTCATTGATTTTTAGACGATTAAATGTATTATTAACTAAGTATTGTTATAATTTTAGATGATTAAAATGAAAGGAAATAATAATTGGAAAATAAAGCCTCAATCGGCAATTACTCTGAGTATGGTTTTACGAATGTAGAATTTACATCAAAGCGGAGATAAACGCTCCAGAAAGGTCAAAAAATAGCCCCAAAAGGTAGACCTTTCGTTAAACTTTCCTAAAAGAAAAACGGAACCTAAAACGGAACCTCTGGGTGAAGCAAAAAGAAAACCCGCTGATTTTCAGCGGGTTAAATTCTTACGGAGCGGAGAGAGAGGGATTCGAACCCCCGGTGCCTCTCAGCACGACGGTTTTCAAGACCGTTGTAATCGACCACTCTACCATCTCTCCAAAGCTCAAAATCGGTGTTTGGTCGTTTAAGCGGGTGCAAAGGTAGTCATTTTTTAATAAATGATAAAAGATTATTGAAAAAAAATGTTGACGTTTGGATTTATTAACAGTTTTGCCGGTGGATGTCTGCAACGCTACACGAATTTGCACTAATTGCTCAGGATTTTTCCACGAATAATTTGAATAGGTCGGCCTCGGCCGAAGGGGTTTAAACGAACACTGATAGGCCGAATTAACACGAATAGGTCGGCCTAACGGCCGAAGTCCTAAGTCTAAGGAATATGGGAATAAAGGAATTGTCGGCCTAACGGCCGAGGGGTTTAAACGAACACGAATAGGCCGAATTAACACGAATAGGGCGGCCTAACGGCCGAGGGGGTACTATGGCTAAGGAATATGGGAATAAAGGAAAAGGTCGGCCTAACGGCCGAATGTTTTTAAACGAACACTAATTGGCCGAATTAACACGAATGGGGCGGCCTAACGGCCGAAGTTCTAAGTCTAAGGAATATGGGAATAAAGGAAAAGTCGGCCTCGGCCGAAGGGGGGGATATTCTATGCGGGCCTGTTGCGGTGCTTGGCGATGACATAGATGATGACGGGGGCACCGAAGATGGGGGTGACCGCATTGAGGGGGATGACTCCTGCATCGCCCGGCAATACACAAATGATATTACAAAGTAAAGCGATGACGGCCCCCATCAGAATGGTAGCTGGCATGAGCACCTGATGGTTGTCGGTGGTGAGCAACATTCTGGCGATGTGTGGCACGGCCAGTCCGATGAAGGCCACGGGGCCGCAGAAGGCTGTTGTGATGGCTGTGAGCAACCCCGTAATAAAAAGGAGATAGTTGCGCACCCTGCGAATATTGATGCCTAAGTTTTCTGCATATTTCTCGCCCAAGAGCAGCGCATTGAGGGGTTTGATGAGCATGAGCGAGAGGAAGAGAGCCACAACAGAGATAAGCGCAAACACCGGCATCTGTTTCATGGTGACACCCCCGAAGTTGCCCAGTCCCCAAATCATATAACTCTGCACGCCCTGTTCGGTGGCGAAGAAATTGAGCAGCGAGATGGCCGCCGACGCCATATACCCAATCATGATGCCCACGATGAGCAGCATGACATTGTTTTTCACGACCGTAGAGAAGAGCAATATCACCGACATGACCAACATGGCACCGACGAAAGCTGCCACCAAGACCGCCACGAATCCGGTGAGGGAGAAGTCGCCCACTGTGATGGAGCCGCCGAGCAACAGCATGACGAGCGCCACGCCGAGCGAGGCGCCGCTGTTGATGCCGAAGATGCTGGGACCCGCCAAAGGGTTGCGAAAAGCCGTTTGCAACATGAGTCCGCTCATGGCCAGCGAGGCACCGCAGAGCATGGCGGTGAGCGCTTGTGGCAAACGGCTTTTCAGCACGATATACTCCCATGAGGGTTTGGCCGCCTCATGTCCGAGAAGGATATCGACCACATCGCCGGCGGGGATGCGCACCGCTCCGACAAACAGATTCACGGCGAAGAGCACGAGAATGAGAAGGGGAATGACGATGAAAAAGGACTTTTTCTTCATGGGAGATTGTTGGGGGGGGAGGTTTTTGGGGAGTTTGGACAATAGTTGGGAGGTTATTGGCTGACGGGGAGGAAATAGTTGGGGGAGCCTAACTGCAATTCGGGGTGGGCGATGCAGATGAAATCACGCAACAAGAGATTGGGATGGAACGGCGTATCCTCGTAGAACGTAGAGGTGGCGGTGTTGCACCCGAACGCCTTTTTCGTTTGGAAAGGTTTCAGTTGCTCGTACGCCCCATTCTCCGTGAGCAGCGACGCATAAGTGACGGGTTGCGGTGAGTTGTAGCGGAAGAGCCAGAGGTCGGCCTGTCCCGCCTTCTCGAGAATCGTCTCGAAAGGCAACGGCAGCGAGCCTCCCTGTCCGGTTTCACTCCACGCGTACTGGATATTGGCATCGCGGATGATGCCCCCCACCGTGCTATGTCCGGCAGGCACATACCATACCGAACTGGTCTGCTTGTCCATCAGCAGCGACGGTTTGGTCTGAGCCGTGGCAGCCATTTCCTTCAACCGCATATAATCTTTCTCAACGGCCTCGAACAGACTGTCGGCAGCCTGTTCCGCGCCGAGCAGCATGCCATAGAACTTAATCCACTCTGCACGTCCGAGTGCCGACGTCTCCATATAGTCGGCCATCTCCACGATAGGCAGGGAGAGTTCCTCGACACGTCCGTAACCACCACTGTTCTGGAATGGCGAGAGGAAGATGGCATCGGGTGAGATGTCGATGATTTTTTCAAGCGTGGGCGAGAGACCCGAACCGCAGTCGGCGATACGCCCTTCTTTGCAACCCTCCTGCACGAAAGGGATGTTGACATACTGCACATCGCACACGCCAGCGATAGCATGGCGGCACCCCAGCGCGTCAATCAGTCCGCAGAGCACACTGGTACCCACCACGGCTTTCTCCACGGGCACCTTCACCAAGGTCATATCGCTGTTCTTCACCTCGCCATGCACCTCCGCCGTTTTCTTCACGAGCGCATAGTGGTGGAGCACTTTGCCGTTGTTCCATGGGTCGGAGAGAGCCACTTCGGTATATCCGTCGTGCTTGACGATGGTGATGTTGCGGGCGTAATTCAGCCGCACGGTATCGCCATCGAGTGCCGCAGAGGTGGAAACACCTCCACGGCACCCCGACAGCAGAATGATGCTTGCCACCAGGGCAAACAGCGTTTTATTCATATTTCACGTTGGTATTGAAAACGATAGAGATGGGACCTACGCCGCACTCAAATTTCTTTTTGAATGTGCCGTTGGCATCGTATTGATTGACATACGTCGGCATATTATACCCAGCATAGTGTGTATCGGGATTCTCGTTATAAGAGATGATAAAGATATCGCCCGTGATGGGGTCAGCAGCGATGGCAGCAGGGCTGTAGATATCCTGTGGTTCCCATGAGGTGGTGGCACCCGTAGCAATGTCATAGATATTATAATTGATGCTACTGCCTCCGAAAGGCGCGTTGACTGTAAAGATACGCTTGCCATCGGTACACATAGCCGTGCCGTCAACGATGCGGCGCACGCTGCCATCAGTACCCACCTGACGCACACCCGCACCCGACTGG
Organism: uncultured Prevotellaceae bacterium; assembly: GCA_946404865.1. GTDB lineage: Bacteria > Bacteroidota > Bacteroidia > Bacteroidales > Bacteroidaceae > Prevotella. The sequence goes on along the minus strand of CAMJFC010000079.1, from coordinate 9,852 downwards.
TTCCAGTTTTCATCGTAGGTACCATAGTCAAGCACATAGGCGTAGTTGCCCGCGGTCACCACATGCATCGGATTGGTCACGTCGGCGTGTTTCACGTCACGTTTCTCGCCAGTATTCAGGTTGTAGATGGTGATAGACGCATTTTTGTTATTTCCGTAGTCGGAGTTAGCGGCAAAGAGATAGTCACCCGCGATGCCGATACCATCGGTGGCACTGCCTGTGGAATACTTCTTAACGAGTTGGAAATTGGTGGTATCTACAGCAGCCACGACTCCGTTGGTGCTATTGCCATACAACGAGATGAACAGTTGTCCCTTGTAAGAAGCCAGTGCGCGGGGGCTGATGCCATCGGTCGCACCCAGCAGTTCAACGGTGTTGATTCTGCGTTCCTGTTTCAACGTGTTTTTGTTGCACACCCACACGGTGTTCTCGCCATCCACAGCGATGTAGAGTTTCTGTCCGTAAACGAGCGCGAAGTTAGCCGTTTTTCCGAGCGACATGCCATTGACTTTTTGGAAGGCGTTGAGCGTGGAAGAGCCGTTGGTATAGTCGATGTAAGTCAGGTTGCCGTCGATGTTGCTTCTGACATTACCAGAACCGACAACGAACATACCTTCACTTACGGTGACGGCTTTCCTTTCGGGTATTTTGTCGTCATCATCATCACCACAAGCTGTGAAGAGGGTTGTGCCCATCATTAACACAGCAAGACTTAAAAGATACTTTTTCATAGTTGTTTTGTTTTTGTTGTTTTTATTGTTGTAATAAAAAATAAATTTTATCTTTCGGAAGTTTATGAAGTTAAAGAAGTTAAAGGACATTAGTCCTACTGCTTGGAATTCCTATCAAGGATTTTCAGGAAGGAAGTGTACCTCTCACCTCTTATAGTTTCCATGAAGCGGTGAACTGCCAACTTCGTCCGGGCATGGGGTATGAGCCCACGATTTCATACTGTTTGTCGAGCACATTCTTCAGGTCGAAGCGCAATGTGAGTTCGTTCTTGTGCCTGCCGTCCGCGCCCTTTTTCCCCAGGTGCAAGACCCTCCATGCAGCGACACCCATCTCCCAATAGCCGGCGATGCGTGTGCCGTCGAGATGTTCGTTGCTGGTCCATCGGTTGCTGACCCCCTCGCCGTGTACGGACAGATTTGTCCACGGATTCTCCCATGAGAGAGACAAGCTGCCCACCGACACCGGCATGTATGCAATCTGATTATTATAATAGGGTGACTCGGGGTTGGTTCTGTTTTGCACGTGCTGTAAACTGTAGTTACCAGCCGCTGCGAGCAGATGTCCGCCGGCAAAGGGTTGCTGCCAACGTGCTGTCAGGTCGAGACCGACAGCCCTCACCTTTCCCACGTTGATACACCGCCAGACAAACATATTATGAGGCACCGCCACAATCATGTCGCGCACCTGGTTGTAGTAAGCATCGACTGAGCATGAGAACCCAGCGGCCGTGGTAGTGGCGAGTCCCTCGGTATAGGTCAGTCCCACATTCCACTGTGTGGTTTTTTCGGGGTCAAGCGTTTTACTTCCGAAATGGAAAAAATAGTTCTCATTGAACGTAGGCACCCGGAAGATGTCTTTGAAGTGCGCCCTCAGCCGGAGTCCCTTGATGAGTTCGAACGAGAGCCCGATGGATGGCGACAGACGGCTCATGTCTTTTGCTCCCCCCTCGTCGCTATTGCCAAGCGGTGCTTTTTCATCGTTGTCATAAACCGAGAACAACAGCCTTGCCGTCATCGTCAGTCTCTGTGTCTGATAGCGTGCCGACGCCGTTTGCAACACAGCATGTCTGAGCGGTCGGGTGTCGGTAGAGAGCGTGGAGTTGAGGTTATTGAGCGTATAGTCGGCCGAGTAGTTGAAAGCCCAGTGTTCGGACGGGGTATAAAGAGCGGCAGCCGAGAGGTAATATTCGCGCTGCCAGTAGTCAGCATCCTGCACTTGGCTGGCAGCCACGCCGTCGTCGTAGAGCGAAGCCGCCCAATTCATCTTAGCCGTCAGTTTCATGGAGAACCCGTTGAGCCACCGCCGCTGATAGAGCATCTGTCCGAACGCATTTCTGTCGCGCAGTTTCTCACGGCTGACACTGGTATAGTAGTGCACGATGCCCGGCAACTGTCGGTCGTTGTCGTAGTAATACAGTTTTCCGCTGAGCGAGCTCTGGTCGTTGATCAGCCATCGCATATTCACTTCGCCATGGCCCTGGTTCATGCGGCTGTTGGTCCGTCGCTCGGTGGTGACCACATCGACATTGCGCAGTCGGAAGGGATAGTCGTTCTCCGCATAGATATATTCGCCCACAGCCCAAAGTGTGAATCGCGGCGAGAGTCGCTGCTCCAGTCTGAGCATGGGGCTGACATACCCGAAACTGCCCACGCGCAGGAGTGCCGCCACCTTCGTTTTCTCCGTGTAGTCATCGGCGTTGAACGCCGGTGTCGAGGTGTCGATGGTGAGGAGCGCAGGTGTGCTGGCTTGTCGTGCCGTGACGAAGAGCTGCTCATTGTCGCCGACGGAGAGTTGCATCGCCGCCATATTGTCGAGGGTATAGCGTGCCAGGTCAATCTCGCCGCTTTGGCACTCGCCGAGCACCACGCCGTCGTAGCTCACGCCCGTGTGTTTCGACCCGAAGCCCCTGACGCTGACCGTCTTCATGCCACCCGCTCCTCCATAGTCGCGCAGTGTGATGCCCGGCAGTCGATGGAGCGCATCGGCGATATCGGTCACGCCCATCCGCAGCATGTCATGGTGGTCGAGCACGAAGTGTGGTGCCGTGCTGCGTTGCGCCTGTCGGTGTCGGTTTTCCGTGACCGTCACCTCGGGCAACACTTTCTGATTGGCAGTGATGGTATCATCCACCTCTGTCGGCATATCACTTACCGCCTTGGCGTCAACGGCATTCAACGCCAGACAGGCCATGACGAAAAGAAAGCGTTTTCCTTTCCTATACATTTGTACGATTCTCTCCTGGGCGCTCTCCTCGGAGGCACAGAACATTAACCAAGGCATCCGGCAGGTCTTCTGACTTATCGTCAAAACCATGCGCCTTCCCGCCCATGCCGCAACCGTCAATCAACAGTTGTCGGCAAATAAGAGGCAGTGGCTCACTGCATGGTCTAACAAGACGAATCACAGCAGCGGGACTGTCGGGGATTTCCACCCCTGTTCCCTTTTCATCGCGCATTGCGAACCGTTTGCGAGTGCAAAAGTACGAAGATTATTTGAAAAAAAAGAAAATTACATAAAAAAACGTTATTTGGAGGAGTTTGGGAGTTTAATAGTGGGGGAGTTTGGGAGTGTAGGAGTTTGGGAGTTTGGACAATAGTTGGGAGATTGGAGTGAAGGAGTGAAGACAATAGTGGGGGAGTTTGGGAGCAGATTAAAACGGTCGTTTCGACCGTAAAAAATTCGCATTCGCGAAATTCGTAGTAGAAAAAGGAATTTAGGAGTCCGGAACTCAATATTTATATGTACCTTTGCAGCATGATTTACCCCAAGAACTTTGAACAGAAGATAGGATTCGACGAGATAAGGCGGTTGCTGCGCGAACGCTGCCTGTCGTCACTCGGCAAGGAGATGGTTGACCAACTGTCGTTCTGCACCAAGGCTGAGAGCATCAACGAATGGCTGACACAGGTGCGCGAGTTCCGCCGCATCGGTGAAGAGGCAGCAGAGTTTCCCCTGCAATACTTTTTCGATTTGCGCGCCTCCGTGTCGCGCCTCCGCTTAGAAGGCACACACATGGACGAAAGCGAGTTGTTCGACCTGCGCCGCTCACAGGACACGGTGTGCCGCATCGTAGCCTTCCTGAACCGCTCCGACGGCACCGACAGCCAAGATGAGCCTGTCTTCCCCTACCCTGCCCTGCAACGGCTCACGGGTGGTATCCTCACTGTGCCGGGACTGATACGGCGGATAGACCAGATACTCGACCCCTACGGCAAGATGCGCGACAATGCCTCGGCCGACCTGCAGCAGATACGCCGCGACCTGGCCCGCACCGAAGGCAGCATCTCACGTATCCTGAACAGTATCCTGCGCTCGGCACAAAGTGAGGGACTGGTGGAAAAAGACGTCACGCCCACGATGCGCGACGGCCGGTTGGTCATCCCCGTGGCACCGGCGATGAAACGCAAGGTGAAAGGCATCGTTCACGACGAGAGCGCATCGGGCAAGACCGTGTTCATCGAACCGACCGAGGTGGTAGAAGCCAACAACCGCATCCGCGAGCTGGAGATGGACGAGCGGCGCGAGATTATCCGCATTCTGACCGATTTCGCCAAGGAGATACGTCCGCATGTGCCGGCCCTGATGGAGAGTTATCGTTTCTTGGCCAAGATAGACTTGATACGTGCCAAGGCCGAGTTGGCCCAACTTTTCGACGCTTACGAGCCTGTGGTGGAAAAACGCCCCCACATCGACTGGATACGCGCCATCCATCCGTTGCTTCAACTGTCGCTCACCAAGCAAGGCAAGAAGGTGGTGCCGCTCGACATCATGCTCACCCGCGAGAAGCACATCCTGATTATCTCGGGTCCGAACGCCGGCGGCAAGTCGGTGTGCCTGAAGACCGCCGGACTGTTGCAATATATGTTGCAATGCGGGCTCTCCATCCCTGTGAGCGAGCGTTCGCACACAGGCATCTTCGAGCACATCATGATTGATATCGGCGACGAACAGAGCATCGAGAACGACCTAAGCACCTACTCCAGTCATCTGCTGAACATGAAGAACATGATGCGTCAGGCCAACGAGCGCACGCTGCTGCTCATCGATGAGTTCGGCACGGGCACCGAGCCCCTCATCGGCGGAGCCATCGCCGAGTCGGTGCTGCGCCAGTTCTGCAAGAAAAAGGCATGGGGCATCATCACCACGCACTATCAGAACCTGAAACACTTCGCCGAAGACCATGAGGGTGTGGTCAACGGCGCCATGCTGTACGACCGCCATGAGATGCGCGCCCTCTTCCAACTGCAAATCGGTCAGCCCGGCAGCTCGTTCGCCATCGAGATAGCCCGCAAGACAGGCATCCCCGAAGAGGTGATACAAGATGCGTCGGAGATTGTGGGCAGCGACTACATCCAAAGCGACAAATACCTGCAAGACATCGTACGCGACAAACGCTACTGGGAGGGCAAACGGCAGACCATCCACCAACGGGAGAAAGAGATGGAAAAGACCATCGCCCATTATGAACAGACCATCCGTGAGTTGGAACAAAGCCGCAAAGAGGTGCTGCAACGGGCCAAAGCCCAGGCCGAGGAACTGTTGGCCGAGAGTAACCGCCGCATCGAGAACACCATCCGCGAAATCAAAGAGAGTCAGGCGGAGAAAGAAGAGACCCGCCGCATCCGCGAAGAACTGAACACCTTCAAGCAGGAGGTGAGCGAGATAGACACCCGTGCCACCGACGAGATGATTGAGCGTAAGATGCAACAGATACAACGGAGGCAAAAGAAGAAGCAAGAAGCGAGAAACAAGGGGCAGGGAGCAAGGGGCAAGGAGCAAGGAACTGGGGGCAAGGGGCAGGAGAATAGCGAGGAAAAGGAGGCAAGGAGCAAGACCACAGAGATCCGTGTGGGCGACACCGTTCGCATCAAGGGATTATCGACAGTGGGAACGGTAGAGAGCACCGACGGGAAGATGGCGACAGTCATCTTCGGTGATATGCGTACGAAGATGCGCGCCGAACGATTGGAACACGCGGAGAAGCCCAAACAAGAAGAGGAACACACGTACGTGCAGGTGAGCCGGGAGACCCGCGAGACGATAGACAACCGCCGTCAGCATTTCCGGCAGGAGATAGACGTGCGGGGCATGCGAGGCGACGAGGCGTTGAATGCCGTGATGTACTTTATCGATGATGCCATCTTGGTGGGTATGTCGCGTGTGCGCATCCTTCACGGCACCGGCAACGGCATCCTGCGCCAGCTCATCCGCCAGTATTTAGGCACCGTGCCCAACGTGAAGCATTTCCAAGACGAGCATGTGCAGTTCGGCGGTGCAGGGATAACGGTGGTGGATCTTTAGGATAGATACTATAGATAGAATAGACACTATAGATAGAATAGATACTATAGATAGAAATAGATAGAATAGATACTATAGATTCTTTAGAGGGGATAGATTCTCTTGGATTATAGAGAGGATAGAGTTGCTATCCATACGGAGAGGGCTGAGGTGATGAGGAGCATGAGCAGTTCGGAAAGCCTGTTGATGTTGACAGCGCGCCGCATATCGGAGGTGGTGAGAGGACGGTCGTTTTCACCGATGTAGGGTTTTTCTATCACCTCGCCGAAATAGGTGTGCGTGCCGCCGAAACGGCAGTCGAGAATGCCTGCGAGAGCCGACTCAGGATAGCCGCTGTTGGGGCTGGCGTGGCATGGTCCGTATTTGCGGACGAAAGCGAAGAGCGACCACCGTCCCGACACCATCACCATCAACGCAGCCGTGAGCCGCGCCGGCAACCAGTTGGCCGCATCGTCGATACGCGCCGCCACACACCCGAACAGTCGGTAACGCTGCGTGCGATAGCCAATCATCGAATCGAGCGTGTTGACCATCTTATACGCCATCATGCCGGGCGTGCCGAGCAACGCGAACCAAAAGAGCGGCGCGATGACCCCGTCGCTCAGATTCTCAGCCAGTGTTTCGAGTGCCGCCGTGCGCACTTCCTGCGCCGTGAGTTGCGACGTGTCGCGCCCCACTATACGGGCCACTTGTGTGCGTCCCTCCTCCAACGAACGGTCCACGGCATGGAACACCGCTCGCACCTCGCGGATGAGCGTGGTGCCCGCCAGACAGTAGAACACGAGCACGGCATCGAACGGCACCACCCACCATGGCGACAGATACGTGAGCATCAGCCGTCGCAAGGCAAAGACCACGGCGAACACCAATAAGATGAGCACGACAGCCATGACAGCCCCCTTGACACGACGGTGCGCCCCCCGGTTGAGCCGGTGCTCACCCCAGGCAATCATCTTTCCGAATCCCACCACAGGATGCGGCAGACGTGAAGGGTCGCCGAAGATGAGGTCGCTCACCCACCCTACAGCCAGCGCTATGAGATTAGTCATCATCGGTCAGCATCTGATAGAAACGGTCCATATCCACATATCGGCGCACATGGTCGGCCAACAGGTTGTATTGTTCTTCTTTATACGCCGCATAATCGAAGGGTTGCGCCCCCCCGGCCAGTCGGTCGGCATACGGGCGCAGCAACTGGTCAACGAACTCAGGATTGTCGAGGATGCCATGGATGTAAGTGCCCATGCACTTCTCATCGGCGATATAGCCGTCGGTACGTCCGTCATCTAAGCGGTTGAGCGGTGACGACGGTGCGCCATCCACGGGATGCGTCTCGCCGATATGAATCTCATAGCCGTGCATCGAGCCATTGAAAGTGACCTGCCGGGTCACCTTTTCGCCCGACATCACCGTCGTGACGGGCAGCAGTCCCAATCCCGGCAAGCGGTCGATGTCGCCCTCCACATGGTCGGGGTCGCACACCTCGCGCCCCATCATCTGATAGCCGCCGCAGATGCCGAGCACCGTGGCGCCCTCGCGTCGGGCCCGCAGAATGGCTTGTGCCACACCGTTGCGCCGCATCTCATAGAGGTCGTCGAGTGTTGATTTGCTACCTGGCAGAATGATGATGTCGGCCTGACGGATATCATCCACATTATTGGTGTAAAACAGGTGGAGCCGCGGGTCGCGCTCCAACACATTGAAGTCGGTGAAATTGGAGAGGTGTTTGAGCATGATGACCGCCACATTCACTTTGCCGTGCGACAGTTGCATGGACTTCCTCGCCAGCGACACGCTGTCCTCCTCTTCAATATGGATATGGTGGAAATAAGGTATCACGCCCAGTACGGGGACGCCACAAATCTCCTCCAGCATCCGTCGTCCCTCATCGAAGAGGCGCATGTCGCCACGGAATTTGTTGATGATGATGCCGCGGATCATGCGTCGGTCTTCGGGAGTCTGCAAGGCGATGCTGCCATAAACAGATGCGAAGACGCCACCGCGGTCGATGTCGCCCACCAGGATGACGCGGGCGTCGGCATGACGCGCCATCGGCAAATTGACCAAATCGTGGTCGCGCAGGTTCAGTTCGCTGATGCTCCCGGCCCCCTCCATCACAATGGGCTGATAGCGTGCAGCCAGACGGTCGAAGGCATCACAGACCTCTTTTCGGAAATCGAGGCTCGAAGAACCCTGAGAACATTGAGAACCCTGAGAACTATTAGAACTCGAAATACGCAGAGAATTCTGAGTACTCTGATTCGGTTTCCAGAAATCGTAGGCATCGCGATTGCCGATGGGGCGGCCGTGGAGCACCACCTGCGAGGTGTGGTCCGACTGCGGTTTGAGCAGCAGCGGATTCATATCAGTATGGCAGGGGATGCCGGCAGCCTCGGCCTGCACCGCTTGAGCCCGCCCAATTTCCAATCCTTCTGGTGTGGCGTATGAGTTGAGCGCCATGTTCTGCGCCTTAAAGGGAGCGGGATGGTAGCCGTCTTGCAACAGGATGCGGCAGAAGGCCGCCGCAATCAAACTCTTCCCCACATCGCTGCCCGTACCGGCAAACATCACGGGATGCACTTTTGTTGTTTTCATGGTGCAAAGATACACTATTTTATTCAAAACAGCGTTATCATAATAAAACAAATGATCACAGGACACGGCGATGATGCTTATCAGTATGAAGATATTCGAATGGATTTCAGTTCGAACATCTACGGTCATGCCGACCTCTCCGACTTGAAGGAGCATCTGCGACAGCACCTCGACCTGATTGACCACTACCCCGAGCCCGAGGCCGTGACGTTGGAGCGCGAGATAGCTGCCAGGCGTGGGGTGCCGCCAGCATGCGTGATGGTGACCAACGGAGCCACCGACGCCATCTACCTCATCGCGCAGAGCCTCTCCCTGTCGTTCCGGCACGAGCCGATGTCGCTCCCCTCCCAAGGAGAGGGAAAACAGACGGAAGCATACGGGAGGTTTCGCTTTGAGGTGAGGCAACCCACGTTCAGCGAGTATGAGGATGCCTGTAGGATGTACGGGGTTCACAGCGGGTTAGGGATGATGGAAGAGAAACAAGGGTGTGACGCCAGACTGCACACGGCATTATGGTTGTGCAATCCGAACAATCCCACGGGCGAAGTGCTCCCTCGCGAAGAGGTGTTGCGACTCGCCTCATCGTACGGGTTACTGATACTCGACCAATCATACGAAGACTATACCGACGCCCCGTTGCTGACGCCCGTGGAGGTCATCCGCCACGGACGCATCATCCAAATCTTCTCCATGACCAAAGCCAATGCCGTTCCCGGTCTGCGCATCGGTTACGTGATTGCGCCCGCAGAGATGATTTCACACCTGCGCACCTATCTGCGACCATGGTCAGTGAATGCACTGGCCATTGAAGCTGGTCTTTGGTTGATACATCATGGTGCCAAGGCCATCCCCGACAAAACGAGTTATTTGTCTGAGGCACAACGACTTCGGAAAGAGCTTGCAGCACTGCCGGGCATTGAGGTACGCCCCACTGACACCAATTTCATGCTTTGTCGCATCGCCGGTCACACCGCCGCCGAGCTCAAACGCTACCTGGCCGAGGAGTGTCATATTCTCATCCGCGATGCCTCCAACTTTGCCGGGCTCGACGACCACTATTTCCGCATCGCAGCACAGACACGAAAAGAGGATGACGCCTTGATTCGCGCCATCCAAAAGTTTATCAGCATTTGTTGAATTTGCAACAAAAAAGGATGCCCTGAGGGACATCCTTTTTGAGCCTCTTGTCGGATTCGAACCAACGACCCCGAGATTACAAATCAC
>CAMJFC010000078.1 GCA_946404865.1 uncultured Prevotellaceae bacterium | reverse complement strand
GGAATTGGAGGAGTGAAGTCCTTTTTTTCGAATGCCATTTTGCAAATAGGGATACAGTGTGCTAACTGTTCAACTCTTCTGACGGACGCGGCACGCCGCGTCCCTACTTGCTAATCACAATGTTCAATGTTCAGCGTTCAACGTAATAGATTTGCTTCGCAACGATGTCGGCGATGCGTTCCAGGCCGAGGCGGTCGGCCTTGCTGAAGGCATCGAGTAGGGTACTGTCGATGTCGAGTACGGCACGCACCTCGCCCTGCGCATCCTTCAGCGGGATGACAATCTCGGAACGGGAGAGGGAACTGCAAGCGATGTGACCGGGAAACAGTTCCACGTCGGGCACCACCACCGTCTGCCGCGTTTCCGCGGCATGGCCGCACACACCTTTGCCGCGACCGATGCGGTAGCAGGCCACTGGTCCTTGAAAGGGCCCTAACATTAGTGTGTCGCCCCGCATCAGGTAGAATCCTATCCAGTGGTGTCCCAGACTGTCGTGCAACGCTGCAGCCACGTTGGCCAGCACGCCCGTTTCATCGTGCTCATCCGCCACTAAGCTGGCAATTTGTTGAGTGAGTGTGTCGTAATTCTGCATCTCGTATTGTTTGAGGTGATAAAAATCGGCTACAAATTTAATCATTCTTGACAAAAAAACAAAACAATGGTGGAAGATTTGTATGTGTCCTGCACTTTTACTTTTTCAACCTGTGACAGCTAAGTTAATTTTTTCAATTCAATTATTTGGAAATATCATTATTAAAGAGTATCTTTGCAAACTTAAAACATTACATGCTTTTTTACTTATTCTTTTTTCGAATTAACAACATAATGGCACGATGAAAAATTATCATTTAGGATTTGTGACGGACGAAGATATTTTTAACCATGTTAAAGAAACGGTGCTACAATATCGTCGTAGCATCAATTTGAAAGAATTCAATAAGAACATCATCGATCCTATAAAACTTACTTTTGATTCAAAGATATACGGCCAGACAATCGCACAGACCATAGAATCTGAGTGTATCCGCCAGATTGATAAAACCAATAACAATCGCATAGGCTATTTCCATCAATATCTATTTAAATTGGCTGGAAATGGATGGGAAGTTCCTGCTAATGGCGATAAGGGCGGTTTTGATGTTCTGAATGATCAACTGCATATTTATGTGGAGATGAAGAACAAACACAATACGATGAATTCGTCAAGTTCTCAAAAAACGTACATGAAGATGCAGAATAAGATCTTGGAGGATGACAAGGCAACATGTATGCTTGTAGAGGTTATTGCTAAACAATCGCAAAAACGCAAATGGAATGTGACCGTGGATCATCGCCAATTCTCACATGACCGCATCCTTCGTGTTTCTTTGGATAAGTTTTATGAAATAGTCTTTGGTGTAAACGATGCATTCTTCAAACTTTGCAAAGCTTTACCGTCTATTCTTGACGATGTGTTGGCAGAGAACGAATCTGCCAAGTTAATTAATACAGTTTATGATGAGCTGGACAAAACAGATTTTTATAAGAGTTTGTATTTGCTCGCTTTCAAAACATACGAAGGATTTGAACAATTCTAAAAATGCCAACCTTTTTATCTGCGACCAATTTAGCTGACCTCACGGGTACCTCGCTCGCCACTACACTCAAGTGGGGTGAGAACGGTGTATATCCATATCACAAGAATGAGAAAGGAAAGGAGGGGTTCTATATGGAAGAACTGACCGATGTGGAACCTGTCCAGCTGATGCTCAACACCCATTGGGATGAAGAATTCCATGTCGCACCCCTTCGTGACTATACTTCTGTTGAATTGTTTGCTGGTGCTGGAGGATTAGCATTGGGCATGCACATGGCTGGCTTCCGCCATGTACTGTTGAACGAGATTGATGCAATGGCTTGCCAGACACTACGCAAAAATCATCCAGAATGGAATGTGCTGGAAGGAGATATTCACCAAGTAGATTTCACTCCATTGCATGGTAAGGTGGATTTCTTATCTGGTGGATTCCCCTGTCAGGCCTTTTCTTATGCAGGGAAAAAAGGAGGGTTGAATGACACTCGTGGTACTTTGTTTTTTGAATTAGCCCGTGCAGTCAAGACCATACAACCCAAGGTCTTTATGGGAGAGAATGTCAAAGGATTACTTTCGCATGATGGGGGCAAGACACTTGATGTGATTCGAAATGCGATTAAAGAATTAGGCTATACTCTCGTTGAGCCGCGTGTGTTGAAAGCAATTATGTATCAGGTTCCCCAAAAACGTGAACGTCTAATATTGGTGGCCATTCGAAATGACATTTATGAAAAAGGTGTGCGATTTAAATGGCCTGATCCTTATCGTCGTGTAATGACGTTGCGTGATGCGTTCTTCAAGGGTGATTTGTTCAGCCAAGATGTGCCTCATTCAGAAGGGCAGTTATATCCTGCCAAGAAAGCTCGGGTGATGGCAATGGTGCCCGAAGGGGGTGATTGGCGTAATCTTCCCGTTAATGAACAGAAAGAATATATGGGTGGCAGCTTTTATCTTGGTGGAGGTAAGACGGGGATGGCTCGCCGCCTTTCGATGGACGAACCGTCATTAACACTGACATGTGCTCCGGCTCAGAAACAGACAGAACGGTGTCATCCTACTGAAACACGACCACTTACAGTCCGCGAATATGCCCGCATCCAAACTTTTCCAGATGATTGGGATTTCGCGGGCAGTTTGGCTGATCAATATAAACAGATAGGCAATGCAGTACCTGTCAATCTTTCCTTTGCTATAGGGCGCTCACTCATTCGGTTGTTGAACGACATTGATGCTCTGAATCCTGAACAAAGCCAGTTTGAGGAAGCGGACAAAGCTGCACATGGGATGTTACCACCGCAACTTTTTGAAATTGACATGCTTGATTTGCACAAGCAATATCATCAAGATGCTCATATTGTCCATCATCCATTTATAGGGAAAAAGCAAATTGATAACTGCGATTTAGACGACTCTAAAAGCGTATTGGTAAGTCTTGTACCCGACAAGTATATTGTACCTTATACCAACCAGGATGCCAAGGTTTATTTTACAGGCAAGAAATTCCCTTCAACGGTCAAGCTGAACCAACTTTATTATTTCATGCCTTATACTAAGGGAAAAGGCATACGCGACTTATATCAAATTGAAGTTGCACGTGTCGGAACTAAACATGAATTTGTAGAGAAGGCCGAAGAGAATGATTATCGGTTGGTTTTTGAAATTAGATTCGTCAAACAACTTTTCGATGACTATAAGCCTATCAAATTGATGATTTGGCGAACTTTCACAGATACAAACCTCAGGGCTATCCTAGCCATGCAATAACATTCGCGCTATGAAACATTTCAAACAATGGACCGTCGCAGCAGCCGTTTTCGGATTGGTTGCCACGGCCACAGCACAGACACAACAAGTGGTAGAGACGTTCCCCGTGAGCAGCGTCAGACTGGGCAACAGCCAGTTCCTCAAAAACCAACAGGCGGATATCCATTATCTGCTCGGACTCGACCCCGACCGTCTGTTAGCACCCTATCTGAAGGGGGCTGGACTGACACCCAAGGCCGACAACTACACCAACTGGGAGAATACAGGTCTGGACGGACACGTGGGTGGTCATTACCTCTCGGCCCTCGCCTATATGTATGCTGCCACAGACAATGAGGAAATAGGCCGGCGCATGGACTATTACCTCAGCGAACTCAAACGCTGCCAGGATGCCGCGGGCAACGGCTATCTGAGTGGTGTGCCTGACCCGAAAGTCATCTGGGGCGAGATAGCACAGGGTAATATCCGGGCCGCGTCGTTCGGACTCAACGACCGCTGGGTGCCGCTCTATAATATCCATAAGATTTATGCCGGACTGCGCGATGCCTGGCTGATGTGCCACCGCGATGATGCCAAGCAGATGCTCATCCGCCTGACCGACTGGATGATTGGCGAGGTGAGCAACCTTTCTGATGAGCAGATACAAGAGATGCTGCGCAGTGAACAGGGCGGACTCAATGAGACGTTCGCCGATGTGTATGTTATCACTGGCGATAAGAAATACCTGCGTCTGGCGCATCAGTTCTCCGACCAGCGCATGCTCCAACCCATGATGCGGGGCGAAGATATCCTCACGGGCATGCACGCCAACACGCAGATACCCAAAATCATCGGATTCAAACGCATCGCTGATGTCGAGGGACTGGCCGACTGGGACCGCGCCGCACGTTTCTTCTGGGATGTGGTGGTACGCCAGCGTAGTGTCAGCATTGGTGGCAACTCCATGCGCGAGCACTTCAACCCGACAGACAACTTCACCGAACTATTGGAGAGTGAACAGGGACCAGAGAGCTGTAACACCTATAACATGCTGCGCCTCACCTCAATGTTCTACCAAACCACAGCCGACAAAAGCTTGATGGACTATTACGAGCGGGCACTCTACAACCATATCCTCTCTATCTTCAATCCCGTGCAGGGCGGATTCGTCTATTTCACACCGATGCGCTCCGGTCACTACCGCGTCTATTCGCAACCGCAGACATCGATGTGGTGCTGCGTGGGCACAGGCATGGAGAACCCCGCACGCTATGGTGAGATGATTTATGCCCATCAGGGCGGCGACCTCATCGTCAACCTCTTTATCCCTTCCACCTTGCAGTGGGGCGACCTCACGGTGACGCAGACGAACCAATTCCCTCAAGAGCCTTCGACCGACCTCACGCTCTCCCTGAAAAAGGCCAAGAAGATGAGCGTAAAGATACGCCAACCCTGGTGGACAGACGGCATAACCGTGACGGTGAACGGACAAACGGAACAAAGTAAGGTGGAGAACGGATATGTGGTGTTGAACCGCAACTGGAAGGATGGCGACCGCATCCATGTGGAACTGCCCATGCACCTGACGGCGGAGACCACGCCCGACGGCAAGGCGCAGTACTCGTTCCTCTATGGACCTATCGTGCTGGCTGCCAAGACAGGCACCGACCGGCAAGATGGTATGTATGCCGATGACAGCAGGGGCGGACATATCGCTAACGGACCACAGATACCTCTCTCGCAGATGCCGGCCATCATCGGTGATGCCAACACGGTTCTCGACCATCTGAAACCCGTTGACGGCCAGCCCATGACCTTCGCGCTCAGCGGACTGTCACAATCCAATTTCGAAGGGATGCAATTGGTGCCTTTCTACCAACTCTATGAGTGCCGCTATCAGATTTATTTCCCACTCTATTCTGCCGGCGAGTGGAACACGAAGAAACAAGAGATAGCAGCCGCCGAGAAAGCGCATGCTGAGCAAGAGGCGCAGACGGTGGATAAGATTTTCTGTGGCGAACAACAGTCGGAGAGTGACCATTTCATGGCCTCCGACGGCAGTTGGATTGGCAGCGACGGCGGAGTTCACTGGCGTCGTGCCCGTGGCAGTTTCTCTTATCAACTGAAAACCGCTGAAGCCCAAAAAATCATACTGAAGGGCTTTGCTTGGGACAGGCAGAAAATCTCCGTCGCCGTCAATGGCACATCGTTGGGCTCATACAATCTGAGCCGCGAAGGTCAGATTGAGGTCACCTTGCCGCAACTCTCCTCCGACGTGATGACACTGACCCTCGCGCCCGAAGCAGGGCAGGAGACACCCCGCATCTCTGAAATCAGAGTGATGAAGTAACTGACTCATCTTTCGGAAGTTAAAGAAGTTAAGGAAGTTAAAGAAGTTAGAGAAATTAAGGAAGTTAGAGAAGTTAAAGGACATTAGTCAAAGTATTCCTGCTCCTTGAGTAACTGAACTCTTACCCCTTACCTCTTACCTCTTACCTCTTACCTCTTATTTCCTTACCACCTTAAATACATCGACGGCATTACCACCGCGGTTGCTGCGTCCTTGCGACGTGGTGATGACGCGGCTGCCGTCGGCAGAGATGTCAAGCCCCACAGGGTAGGAATCGACATCCACGCTGGCCACCATCTTCATCGTCCGTGTATCCACCACGCAGAGCTTGCTGTCGTTGTTGCAAGCGGCGAAGATATAACGGCCGTCGGCTGTGGCCTCGATGGTGCGGGCGCCCTTGCCCACCTGACACTCCTCCCAGCCGCTCACGTTGCCCAGATGGTTCTTCATCTTCACTGCCGCGTCGAGGAACCTGTCCAGGCGGATGCGTTGCACATGTCCCGTACGGTTGATGCTCAGGTATAACCATCCGTCGCGGATGAGCAGATGGCGCACATTGGCGCGCATGCCTTGCATACGGCCCAAGTAGCGCTGTTCCTGCATGTCGATGACGGCGATGCCGCCGGCATTGCCCATGCAACCCACCAAGAGGTAATGGTCGTCGGGTGTGAAGACGGTGCCGCGCAGCAACCAACCGTCGCCGTTGTCGCGGTCCACGGGCACGGTCAGACTGAAGTTCAACTCCAATTTCTTGTCAATGGTGAAATAGCGCAGGTATTTCCACTCGCGGGGATTGTCGCTCGTGATGTCAATCAGTCCCACGGTGTTGTCGCCCCAGTGCGATACCACCATATAACGGCCGTCGTGGCTCGGACACACCATCTTGGGCAGCGGTCCTGTCTCCATCACCAGCACGGTGCTGTCTTTTTCGGTGTCGATGATGGCCATGGCCGACGGCTCCTGCGCATTGAGGTCGAACGTGCGGCGGTAGAAAGGTACCCAGAAATACCGTCCATTGTGCGAGAAAGCACCCTCAACGGGTTTGCCGGCAAAGGTGTTGAGGTTCTCCGTGTAATGGCGGAAGGGGAACAATCCGCTTGGCACACTGAAGAGCGCAGAGTCAGCCTCGGTGAAGTGGTGGTCGATGACGGCCAGTTTGCGCATCGTCTGCATGTCGTAGGCGATGGTCTTGCATCCCTCCAAAGAATTGATGTAAAACTTCTTCCCGTTCGGGTGGATATTGGCCGACTTCGGCGAGTTGATGTCCGCATCGACCGTGGCCACCTCATTGTCATTGAATTTCTGGAAACGGGTGAGCAAGGTGATTTCCAATGTCGAATCGGCGTTGGTGGTTGTCTCTCCCAACTTCGGGTGTACGATGCCGGGTGTCTGCGCCTGTACGCTGCCGCTAAGCAGTCCCAGTGCCACGATGGTGATGATGTTTCTGATGTTCATAGATATAACGCGCTTCGCGCTAAATAATAAAAGACTGATTTACTCCTCCTTTTAACTCCCCTTTTAACTCCCCTTTTAACTCCCCCTTTAACTCCCCTTTAACTCCCCCTTTTCTCCCTTATTTCCTCATCTTCCTGACAATCCCCCACAGCAGGAGCAGCGCAATGATGGCTCCGCCGCCGTAGAGCAGCAGGGGCGGGATGCCCTCGTCGTCAGTTTCCTCCATCGTTGTTGCGTCGAGGGTTTGGATACTGTCCTCAGGTTCCACTATCGTTGCCGTCTGTCGTTCGGATGCAGGCAGTTCCTCGGTCTCCTTGTATTTTATTTCGTAGATGTTCACGGCATTGCCGCCGCCAAGTTTGCTGCGCCCTTGTGAGGTGACGATGACATAACGTCCGTCGGAGGAGATGTCGAGTCCCACCGGGTAACTGTCGGCATTGATTGTGGCCACCATCTTCATCTGCCGGGTATCGACCACACATAGTTTGCTGCCCGTGTTGCAAGCGGCGAAGATAAAGCGGCCAGAAGGCGATGCCTCGATGGTGCGGGCACCGCCCATGACGGCGCACTCCTCCCAACCACGTGCCATCGCGGTGTGGTTGCTCATCTGCAGAGCGGCATCAAGGAACTGGTCCAACCGCATGCGTTGTATCACGCCGGCGGCGTTGCTGCTCAGGTAGAGCCACCCGTCTTTGATAATCAGATGGCGTATGTTACCGCGCATGCCCAACACGCGGCCTAAGTATTGCTTCTGTTGCATGTCGATGACGGCAATGCCGCCGCTGCCTCCCATACATCCCACCAGCAGGTAGTGGTCGTCGGGGGTGAAGACGGTGCCACGAAGCGTATAACCACTGTTCACGTCACGGTTCACGGCCGTCGTCAGACTATAGTTCAGTTTCAGTTGATAGTCGATGATGTGCAACTTCTCATAGGCCCATTTCGACGGGTCGTCGCCGGCGATGTTGATGATGCCCACGGTGTTGTCGCCCCAGTGCGATACGGCGATGTGCTGACCGTCGTGCGAGCAGGCAATCATCTTGGGCAGCGGTCCTGTCTCCATCAGTCGGATGATGGTGTCGCGTTCCGTGTCTATCACGGCCAATGCTGAGGGATCTTGCGCGTTGATGTCGTACGAACGACGGTAGTAAGGTACCCACAAGTAACGGCCGTGGTGCGAGAAGGTGCTCTCCACGGGTTTGCCCATGAACTCATTCAAGTCGCGGTCGGCGGAGGAGTAGTGGGTGAAGGGAAACAGACCGCTCGCAGGCGCCCAGAGGTCGTGGTGACGGGCGTCGAACTGATGGTGAATGGTTTTCAATTTCTTCCAACTGCCTATTTCATAGACTACGGTGGCACCGCCCTCTAAGGAGTTGACGTAGAATTTCGTACCGTCGGGGTGGATGTTCACCGATTTGGGCGAGTAGATGTCGCTGTCGAGTGTAGCCTTGTCGCTGTAATCGAACTGTTGCTTTTTGGTCACTACAGTGATGCTGACAGAACCGTCGGCTGAGGCCGAAGTGGCTCCCACCGTAGAATGCACTACGCCCTGCGCCGTGGCTGTTAGTATAGCACCCACGCTAATGATGAAGGTAAAGAGGAGTCTTCTCATGGGTTTGAGTTTTAGTCGTTGTTCGTACAGAAAAGGACGATTCAATTTTTCGTTCCATCCTTTCTGCGTGCAAAGGTAATGAAAAAAGCTGAAAACCTTTTCGTGACTCAAGCAATTCAAACATAAAATTTTTCGCATGTTTTTGTTACATACAACTTTTTTTGTATTTTTGCAGCACAAACAAGCATGACATGATATGAAAATACTAAAAATCCTATTATTCACATTGGTGCTTGGCGCCTGCGCCACCTCGCCAGAGGCAAGGCAAAAGAAAATGGAGGAGAGAATACGCGTGGCAGCGTGCATTCACGACCAGATTGTTGATATGCACTTCCGTATCAATGTCAGTATGATGCACCCGCTGAGATATCCCCCCAAAGTGCTCACATCTCCGTATTACCTGGAAGTCATCGGCGACTCGGTGGTTTCGTACCTGCCTTATATGGGACAAGCCTATAACGTGCCCTACGGCGGGGGAAAGGCGCTCAACTTCGAGGGGAAGGTTGTCTATAGTGATGTGCGGCAGGAAAAAGCGGGCAAGTATTATATTGTGCTCGACATCGATAATGAAGAGGCGCTCTACAGATATGATATCACCACATTTGATAATGGGTCGTCCTCAATCGACATCCATACTCGGGAGCGCGAAAGCATCAATTTCACGGGGACGATGGAATGTCCGGACAACCCCTAAAAAGATACCTCTTAACTCCCACCGTTATTCATGAAGATGTTCAGAATTCTATCGCTCATGCTGTTCTTCTGTGCATACACAGCACAAGCTCAACAGTTGTACGTTCACAAAGCGGAACGGTGCCGTGTGGAGTACCGCGACGGTCATTTCTTGCGGCAAAAAGGCAATACGTTGCATTTCGTGAAACTGAATGTGGAGTGGCCCGTGTGTCTCAACTATGATGCGTTGGAGCCGTTGCATCAGTTTTTGGCGAAAGAACTCTTTGGCAATGCCATCACCCAACTTGATGGCGCACTCAATCATTATCTCGACAGTTTAGGCACACCTTTGACACAGGTGCCCGAAGGGCAATATCGCACCTATTATGTCACACTCGACCTGGCTGAGGTTGAGTATGTGGCAGACCGTTATATCTCGATGCGATTGGTCAACAACTGCGAACCGAAAGACACGAGTGAAGTGGTGAAAGAGACGCAGCGCCTCATCACCTACGACCTCATCAATAATAAGGTGATGACAGCCAAGGAACTGTTGAAGACCTCGGCAAAGAAACCCTATACGGACAACTGGTGGCAACTGACGCGAATGTTGCTCTACAACTTACCCGGCGATTGGGCCGATGAACAATATGAGGTGTCTTGGGAAGAGGCTTGTCTCATGCGCGTCGGTTTGGTTGTTGACATGGGTGAGTCCTACACGGGCGGTCTCTATCATCAGATGTCTGCCGTTTCGGAAAAAGATGCACGGCAGTTCCTGTCAAAGGAGGCCCGGGCTTTGCTTGATGCCCCCCTGCCTTCACGGTCGGCGCCAGTTGCTCCTGTTTCTCCCTTTACTACGGCAGATACCGCACAGGTCTATGTAATGGCGGAAGAGATGCCACGGTTTCAAGGCATGTCGGTTGCGTCACCGGAGATGACTCGTTATATGGTGTCGAACGTGCGTTATCCGCAGTTGGAAGAACTCCTTAAAATTGGGGGTAGGGTAGTGGTGCAGTTGATTGTTGAAAAGGACGGCAGTGTCAGTTCGATAGCGGTGATGACCCCTGTCAGTCCGGGTTTAGACCGTGAGGCCGTGCGTTTCATTTCTCAGATGCCGAAGTGGCAACCAGGACGCATACAAGGACAACCCGTTCGCGTTCTCCTTCACCTGCCGGTGACATTCAGAATCAACGAGTAGTGGGTTTTTCCCAACGAATCTATTACAAGGTTCTCAAGGTCATTTCGACGGGGCAGTGGTCGCTGCCCATGATGTCGGTGTGGATGGTGGCTGACTGCAGACGGTCGCGCAAACGGTCGGAGATGACGAAATAGTCGATGCGCCATCCCGCGTTCTTCTCACGGGCACGAAAACGATACGACCACCAAGAATAAGTCACCTCGTCGGGATGAAGAAAGCGGAACGTATCGGTAAATCCCTCGTTGAGCAGCGTAGTGAATTTCTCCCGCTCCTCATCGGTGAAACCAGCGTTGCGACGGTTGGTCTTGGGATTCTTCAGGTCTATCTCCTCATGGGCCACATTCATGTCGCCGCACACGATGACGGGCTTCTTCGCATCGAGCGCCTTCAAGTAAGCGCGGAATTCATCCTCCCACGTCATGCGGTAGTCTAAACGCCGTAACCCGTCTTGTGAGTTCGGCGTATAGACCGTGACCAGATAGAAATCGTTCATTTCCAAGGTGATGACACGTCCTTCATGGTCGTGCTCGTCCTTGCCGATGCCGTACGACACACTCAAGGGGGTGTGCCGTGTAAAGATGGCAGTGCCGGAGTAACCTTTCTTTTCGGCATAGTTCCAATACGACTGGTATCCTTCAAAGGCCATCTCCAACTGTCCTGCCTGCATCTTGGTCTCTTGCAGACAGAAGAAATCGGCGTCTAAGCGTTTGAAAGCCTCTTCAAACCCTTTGCCGGCACAGGCACGAAGCCCGTTCACATTCCAAGAAATGAATCGCATGTTCAATGGGTTATAGTTGTTTTCCAGAGAAACCGATGAGGGCGTTCACATCGAATTTATATCCATTAACATCCAATCCCTTGATGATGATGTTGCCCTGCATTCTCTTTTGGTAGTACTCAGCCACGCTGTAGTAGCGGACATAATAGGAGTCTAAGACCTGTCCCAACGTGAGGATAATGGTATGATCTTTCTCTCCGTCATTGTATTTCACCGTTATCGGTTGGTCGCAGGTGTGGGTGAGTGTATAGTAACCATTGGCGAAAGACGGGTTGTAATAGGGGTGCAGCACCACACGTAATTCGGTCTTGCCTGCATTGGCCACAATCCTGCTGTATTCACCAGAGGCTATTTTGGAATACTGCTCCAGCATCTTCATGTCGAAGTCGCTGATGGCAAGCACGGAATCTTGGGCTGTGATGGTGTACTGGATGTCGAGTGAGTCGTTTTTCTCTTCATTGTTGATGAAATAAGCCTTACCCTGATAATCACCGGCGATATTGAACAAAGTTTGACTCTTCTCAGCCGGCGTCAATGTGCGGTAAGTGTTGTTGTCGTTATTGTCATCATCGTTGCTCAAACAAGAGGCGAGCAACGGGATGATGGTCGCTGCAATGGCAGCCAAAAGATAAGATTTGTACGATTTCATGACTATTATAGATGATATAATTTTTGGAGTTTGGGAGCTTGGGAGCTTGGGAGTTTATTTCCCCAACAAATTCATAAACTCCTGACGGGTCTTAGCTTGGTTGAACGCACCGCTGAAGGCGCTCGTTGTGGTCACTGAGTTCTGTTTCTCCACACCACGCATTTGCATGCACATGTGTTGCGCTTCAATCACCACCATCACGCCTAAGGGGTGGAGCGTGTCCTCGATGCAGTCCTTAATCTGTTGGGTCAGTCGTTCTTGCACCTGAAGACGGTGACTGAAGATGTCAACCACACGGGCGATTTTGCTCAGGCCGGTGATATAGCCGTTGGGAATATATGCGACATGTGCTTTGCCGAAGAATGGCAGCATGTGGTGCTCGCACATAGAGTAAAAATCGATGTCCTTCACGATGACCATCTGGTCGTATTCCTCCGCGAAAAGTGCATCGGTGAGCACTTTATGGGCATCTTGTGTATAACCACGGGTCAGTGTCTGCATGGCTTTCGCCACACGCATCGGGGTTTTCAACAACCCGTCGCGAGTGGGGTCTTCACCCAACAGTTCCAACACGTGGTGGTAGGTCGCGGCCAGTTCGTCGAGACCCTCACGAAATTCTGTTTCTGGATTCATGCTTATCTGCGTTTGATATTGACCACGCCTTTGACGATGCAGGCCTGACGGTAGCCGAATTTCTTCATCGTCTTCAGCAGCGACGAGGCGTGCTCCTGCTTGCGGAAGTTGCCGATGCGCACCGTCCAGCGTGGTGAGATGAAGTGTACATAGACGGGCTGGCTCGGAAGCCGTTTCTTCACCTCGTCGCCTATCTTCTCGGCTTTCTGGCGGTCTTCGCGGGTGTTGCCGCCAGAGAAGATCTGCACACGGTAGCCCATCATCTTGCGGCCGTCTTTCATCACTTTCTTTGACGTATCGACGGGGTCGCCGTGGTTCTCCTTGTATTCTACCTCCTTGACTTTCTTCTCTTTTTCTCTCTCACGGTCTGGACGCCGTTCTCTCGGCTTCTCTTTGGGCTCAGCCGGCTCGCTGCTCTCGTGGTGCTCTGCGGCCGAAGGCGCGGCGTCGGCACCCGACGGCGGCTCTACGGCCACCGGCTGCGGGGTTTGCGGCGCAACGGGCTCCTGCTTCTTGGGACCGTTGACGATATTGCTGATGTCTTCGCTCTGCGTCACTCGCACATTGCCCTGGGGAGGGTCGTTGTTGGTCTGTGCATGCAACGTCAGTGTCGCACAGCAACTGAGGGTCAAAGCAGCAATCAATCTGTTCATGACTGGTATGGTCTATTTGAAATCTTTTTGGTCTTATCAAAGAAACAACATCCGACAACGCGAAACAACAAGAAGTTATTGAAAACTCCTGTTGCTCGTCGTTGTCTGATTTCCTTATAGCGCAGTCGTTGTCTTATTTTTTCCAAGCGTCGATGATGCCCTTGAAGTCAGCAGCCTTGAGCGAAGCACCGCCAATCAGACCACCGTCGATGTCGGGTTTGGCAAACAGCTCGGGGGCGT
>CAMJFC010000077.1 GCA_946404865.1 uncultured Prevotellaceae bacterium | reverse complement strand
AGAGATTTAGAGAGGGGTTGGAAGCCCTCCCATGGGAGGGTTGGGTGGGGAAAAAGGCATAAGAGGTGAGAGGTAAGGGGTGAGAAGTAAGAGATATGTTTTAGGGACAAGGGGAATATTGAATTTTGAAATGATTTTTGAAATGTTGAATTTGAAAAATAAGACGATGAAATATCTTCCGATATTCATGATGGCAGTGCTGCTGTGCAGCAGCTGCCTTGACGAGCACCCGCGCGACCAATTGAGCGAAGACGAGGTGTTCAACGATGCCACGAACCTGTATATGAACACTGTGGCCTCCTTATATAATTATATCGGGGGCAATGCGGACAGCCAAGGACTGCAAGGCACCTCGCAAGGCGTGTACGACCTCAATACGTTCACCTCCGACGAGGCCATGCTCCCCACCCGCGGTGCCGACTGGTACGACGGCGGTATGTGGCAGACACTCTATCTGCACACCTGGAACGCCTCGTTCCCCTTCTCCGGCGACACATGGAAATACCTTTACAAGGTCATCGTGCTCTGCAACCAGGCACTGGAACGTCTGGAGAAATATCAGGGCATGCTCTCTTTCCAGCAGTACGAGGCGCTGACCTGTGAGGTGCGCGCACTGCGCTCGATGTTCTACGTCTATCTGCTCGACCTCTACGGGCGCGTGCCGTATATCACCTCAACCGACATCACCAGCCAGATGCGCCAACGCGAGCGCAGTGAACTGTTTTATATCCTCTACGACGAGTTACAGCAGACGTTGCACGGTCTGTCCATGGAGCGGAGCAATATCAAGAGCGACCACTACGGGCGCATCACCCGTCCCGTGGCGTTCTTCCTCCTGGCCAAGATGGCACTCAACGCCGAGGTCTGGACCGACGATGACTGGACCGACGACGTGATGCCCGACGGACGCAACATCATGCTCGCCACCGACGGGAAGAAGATGAACGCATGGGAGTCGTGCGAATACTGGTGCAAGCAAATCGAGGAGGCCGGCTATACACTTGAGGAAAACGAGTTCGACAATTTCTCCGTGCTTAACACCAATTCGGTGGAGAACATCTTCACCATCCCCATGGACAAGTTGCTCTATACCAACATCTTCAAGAATCTGTTCCGCTCACGCCACTGGAATCACGCTGCCGCCTATGGCATGGCCTCGGAAAACGGCACCTGCGCCACCATCACGGCCGTGAAGAAACACGGCTACGGCACTGACGACATCGACCCCCGCTTCTATGGCAACTACTTTGCCGGCGAGGTGACAGTGAATAACCAGACCGTGATGCTCGATAACTTCGAGCCGCTGGTGTATGAACCCTTGAAAGTGGAACTCGACATGTCGGGTGAGGATTATGAGAAGACGGGCGGCGCCCGGATGAAGAAATATGAGGACGACCGCACGGCATTGGAGAACGGACTGCTGCAAGACAACGACATCGTGCTGTTCCGCTATGCCGACGTGTTGCTGATGAGAGCCGAGGCGCTGGTGCGCAACGGACAAGACGGGTCGGCATACTTCAAGCAGATACGTTCAAGAGCACATGCCAACGAACGTCCCTGCACGCTTGACAATATCCTCGACGAGCGGTTGATGGAACTGGCATGGGAAGGATGGCGCCGACAGGATTTGATTCGTTTCGACCGTTTCCACCTGCCTTACGACCAGCGCCCGCAGGCTCCTGGCGAGGCCGACCGCCACACCATCGTCTTCCCCATCCCTGGCAGCGCCATTTCGCTTGACGCCAACAACCACCAAAACCCTGGATATTAAAGGTACATCCGAGAAAGTTCTCATTCTAAGGAACATAGGAACTAAGGAATTCGGCCTAACGGCCGAGGGGCCTGAGGCAAGCATGGTATCTACTCCCCTCCCTCGGGAGGGGATGGGGGTGGGGCTCCCATTAAACTTTATCAATTAATTTTATTCAATGAAAAAAGTATTATTTTTTGGCGCAGTGTTGGCAGGACTGACACTCGCATCGTGTGGTAAAAAAGGTGCAGAAGCAACGACAGAAAAAGACGCTAACGCAACAACAGAACAAGTTGAAAGCAAAGCAACCGAGACTGAGGCTGAGGCCAAGGTAGAAGATAGAGCATGGTACACCGTGGCCATCCCCGCTTCATGGGAGTCGAAACAGTATGCATCGGAGATGATTGTCAAGAAAGAGGGTGCTGAACTGAACTTCAAGGAGCAAGCCAAGGGCGAATTGGCCAAATGGGTGGAGAACCTGACCAAGTCGGCAGAAGGCAAACTCGATGACATCACCACGGGCGACATCACTTGGAATGTGTTCAAAAACGACAAGAACTTCAAGACCGTTTATGTGGCACAAGTCAAAGACGGTGTGGTGCGCGTGGGCTCATCCCTCGAAGACCCCAACGATGCTGAGGTCATCAAGATTCTACAAAGCGTAAAAGCAAAATAACGGACTACCGACCTTTCACTTATCCTCCATGAAGAGCGGGTCTTCCGGCATCACCATGACAGGCTTCTGCTTCTCCATCTCAAGGATTTCGGCCGGCACATATTTCTTGTTGACCACCAAACGGAACATATACTCCCGGAACCACTGCGCCGTCATGATGAGACATCCCGCCTGACCATAACTGGGTCCCCATGAGTTCTCCACTTTCCATTTCTTGGCATTTCCGTTCTCATCCAAATCCACTGCGGTGAGCGTCATGGCATGGGTGGAGCCGCTGTCAAAGGTCTCGATACGCTGTGCCTTGTTCATGCCGAACGTGGTGTTGAAGAGCGACTCATAATCATAGTTGTTGACATCGAGGTATCCGCGTTTACGGTCAAACTGCTTGCCCACATCATACGAAGAGTACATCTTATGGCCGTCTTTCAAACAAGCGATGGCCATTTTCTCGATATCTTCCATGGGCAGGTTGATGTATTTCCAGTTATGACCGTCGTAGGTGTGGCGGTCGTATTCCACCTCATAGGTCTTGTAGTAAGGCCGCCGCGGGTCGTTCATGGCCATGATGAACGTGCCGTTGATGGGGCCGCCCACCGTCTCCTGATAGAACGACATCGGGGTGTAGCGCTTCGGTTCGGTCTGCTGCTTGCTGTTCTTGTCTTTGAACGCGTATGTGAACTCCTTCACGGGCTCGCCTAACGTGATGGCGAGAATGTGATAGATGGTGCCGAGCATCTCCGTCTTGCGCGACTGGATGGCAGCCGCCTTCTTACCATCGGCCACCATCTGGCGCAGTTCCAGTCCGAACTCACGCAGTTTCGATTTGACGATGGTTGACATCCGTGACGTGTTCTCCGCGCTATACGACTCTGGCATCACACTCATCGGCACCAGTCCGTATTTGTCTGCCAAGTCGGCCACACCGCAGAAGGTGCCGCCGTCGCCGATGGGTGTCTTGAAGAAGAACTGCACCCGCACATCGTCAATGGGTTTCTTGGCCGTATCGATGACACCCTGGAGCATCAAGTTGGCCTTCTCCAACTGGTCGTAGAAGAACAGGTAGGCCTGCGAATACTCCACCGAGAGGGAGTCGCTGCTCAGGGCGAAGTCAGAGCGCAGCACGTTCAGTCCGCTGAAGAGCCAACAGCGTCCACTGCTCTTCTGGTCGTGGATGGACTGTTTTTTCGTCTCCGTAGAGAAATAGGTGTCCAACTCGCCTTGGTTCTCAAAGCTTTTCGCCAGGTTGTCGATGGAATTGGCGGCGATGGCGTTGAAGAGCGCCTTGTTGACGCTGCCCGTTCCCTGTGACTGTTCAATCTGTCGGAGCATCTCCTGCGAGATGCCACCATTGTTGTTTTGCGCTGAAACCGTGACGGCCATGGCAAAGGCAGTCAGCAGTATCTGCATCGTTTTAATGTGCTTCATATCGTTCATTATGGTTTTTATTTCAAATTCTTTCGGACAGAGTCCTTCAACATTTTCCCCCATTCCCTTCTCGGCCGCAAGGCCGACATTCCTTGATTCCTAAATTCCTTAGACATAGAACTCATCGGCCGTAGTCCAAAATATTTTCCCCCACCCAACCCTCCCATGGGAGGGCTTCCAACCCCTCTCTAAATCTCTCCCCAATCCCTGGGGAGAGACTTAACCGCTCCTACCCGTCGCTCTGTCACTAAGGTATGCTCGGCCCATCAAAGGCCCGGCATGATTATTGAGCCCCTCCCCCACCCCCTCCAGAGGGAGGGGCGTAAATACCATGCTTCCCCCATTTCCTTCTCGGCCGCAAGGCCGACATTCCTTGATTCCTATATTCCTTAGACAAAGAACCCCTCGGCCGCAAGGCCGAACATTCGGTTAATTCGTATTCCCCGGCCGTTAGGCCGAATATTAGGTTTATTCGGTAAATTGGTGTTCGTTTAAATCCCCCTCGGCCGTTAGGCCGACTTTCCTTGATTCCTATGTTCCTTAGACAAAGAACCCATCGGCCGCAAGGCCGAACATTCATGGATAATTATTTTAATTTCTTTCCAAAGCCCCCCAATTCCACATTCAAACATTCTTCATCGCCGCAGGCGACAATTTTTCGGACAAAGTCCTCAACAACTCGTCAACATTCAAAATTCAACATTCAACATTCCAAAAACCTCAATTCCGCCTCTAACATTTCGAGTTTGCGCATGGGGCTCCCTGCCTGTGCGGCAATCTCGATGGGTCGTGAATAGATGTAATGAATCTCCATGGGACGGTGGAAATCGAAGTCGAGTTTCATGCTGGGCGAATAGGGCACCATGGCCCGCGTCATCGACATCATCTTATCGGCGAACGTTGAGTCAAGCGTCTTAACGCCACATGCCTGAGCCGCATGGATAACCTCCATCATCTGGTCGTAGATGAGGCGCTCAGTGGCAGGGTTCTTCAACAGCAAGTCAGTTTGCGTGTTGAGCGCCACGGTCATGCCGTTGAACGGCATGTTCCACACCGCTTTGCGCCATCTCGCCTCCTGGTATTCCACCTCCGCGGCCTGAATGCCCGCCTGTTGCAGTTCACCGATGAGCGCCGTGACAAGAGCGTGGTCGTCGCATGAATAATTACCGATATTGATGCTGCCATAGCATTGGTGCGAGATACGTCCCGGCTCCGTCTTCGCACTGCAGATGAAAGCCAGTCCGGCGGCAATCCACACACCGGGAAACATCTTCTGCACATCCTCCTCCACGCCGATGCCGTTCTGGATGAGCACCACGAGCGTGCGCTCGTGCAACAGCGGCGGCAGCAATGTCGCCAACAGGTGGTTATTGATGGTTTTCAGTCCCACCAGCACCACATCGCATGGTGGCATATCAGCGGTTGACTGATAGGCGTTGACCTGCGGCAGGATGAACGACCCGTCGCATGAATCCACAGCCAACCCGTTTTGTTTCACGTATTCATAGTCACGGTGCAAGAGGAAATGCACCTCCTGTCCTGCCTGCGCCAGTTTCGAGCCGTAATAGCCCCCGATGGCGCCAGTACCAATCACTGCGTATCTCATTTCTTTCTTAGATGAAAAATCGCTGCAAATGTACGACAAAAAAATGAGAATATGGCAGAAAACACAAAGATTATCAGCAGGGCAAGGGGCCACATTTGTCTGCTGCGTTGATGAGCATCTGCTCAACCGTATTTTCTCGTTAAAGTATGCCATATCATTCGTTATTTTCAGCTGTCGATATTATTTTTTCTGCAAAGTAATATCATTTCAGGGCGAAAAGCATGTTATCGGTTAAATTTTCAGTGTTCGATGAGGCCGCAGTGTCGTCTGACGATAGGCAGATGACACAGATGCGTTAGCATCTGAAAAAATATTCTTTCTTCTATTTCTTTATTTCTTTCTTCTTCTTTCTTCTTCTGCGCGTACGCGCGCGTAGGTGTACTTCTGCTTAAAAGCGATATCATTTTTATAACATACTGTGTATTAGTATATTATACAATTCGCTAGCAAGCCACCATCGTGTCAAATTTGTCATCAAATCGAATCAAAAATGATGCGAAAACGGATCCGAAACCATTGTAAAATTGATTCAAAAGTGATTCAAGAAACACCAAGCCGCAGGCATGGGTTGTTCAATGTTGTGATGTGTTGTAAAATGTTGTTTTTAAAAAAATCATGACACTTGCATGACAAAAAATGGGGAGACACGCAAAAAAAGTATATGAAGCATTGCTCTTTTGATAAAGATTGACTACTTTTGTAACCGAAAAAACTTGTCACATGAAGAAATTGATACTTTTACTAATGACCGCCTGCCTCTCCTTCGCAGCACAGGCGCAGTTGCTCTATACAATCAGCGGCAACGGACTGGAGAAACCCTCCTACATCGTGGGCACATACCATCTGGCACCCGCTTCGTTCGCCGACTCCATCCCCGGTCTCCGCACCGCACAGGAGCAATGCGAACAGGTGTATGGCGAACTCGAAATCAACGCCTTGCTGAATCCAGACAGCACGGCGCTGGTGCAACAAGCCATGCTACTGCCCGAAGGAATGAAACTCAGTCAGATACTGACTCCCGACGAGATGAAACGGGTGAAGGATTACGCCCAGAAGAAATTCGGTTTTACCGCCTCCATCTTGATGCAACAAGCTGAGGGAATGACACCCATCGGACTGACCACTCAATTTGAATTGCTCAACTGTGTCATGAAAACAGGACAGATAGACGTTTCCAACGTGCTGGATATCTCTCTGCAACGTGATGCGCAGAAAAGCGGGAAAATGACGGGCGGACTGGAATCACTCTCTTTGCAGATGAACGTGCTCTATCAAGGCAAGTCGATGGAACGGCAGAAGCAACTGTTGCTCTGCCTGGTTGACCACTCTGATTTCGACGACATGATGTCCGACAGCATCATCAAGAGCTATTTCGCCCAAGACTTGGAGGGGGTGAAGAATGCCATGGATATGAAAATGGACAACGACTGCGACAACACTCCTGATGAGGAAGAACAGCTCATCAACGGGCGCAATGCCAACTGGATGGTTCAGATGCCGGCCATCATGCAGGCGAAATCCACGCTGTTTGTCGTAGGAGCAGGACATCTGCCCGGCGAGAAGGGGATGCTCAACCTGCTGCGACAGGCGGGATATCAGGTGGAGGCGTGCAAATAAGGCATACGCAGAAAGAATCAACTCACATAAAATATGAAAACACTTACTCACACCGTCATGGCACTGACAGTGACGTGCCTGACACTGGCAGGATGCCAGAAACAGAATAATGCGACTGTTGGCAACACCATCAACGACATGGTTGGCGAGATGGCAGACAAGGCCGCCGACAACACCGTTGCAGACAGTGCAGACATCACGATGGACAAGTCGGCCGACATCACCGACGCGGGGGCGGTGACGAACGCGGAACGGCTGAAATACAAAGAAGTGAAAGTCCTCAAGACTGATGACACGGGCGACCTGCGCGTGAAGATAGAAATTGACTATCCCATATCGGGTCCCCAGGCGACAGTGGAGAGCGTGCGGAAATACATCATGGAACAGATAGAAGACCCGTTCTACTACGGTGCCAACTCCACCCGTCAGAAGCCCCACTACACTGGCGACACCAATGACTATGAGGCGTTGGTGGACTTCTACATGCAAGCATGGTTGGAGTATCTGGCCGAAGACCGTCCACCACGCGGCACCCACATGGAGACGGAGTTTGAAATCGACTGCAAGGCTGCCAACCAACGTTTCGTCAGTTACGAGGTGAAACTCTTCCAATTCATGGGCGGTTCACACCCCAACCGCACTCAGACGGGCATGACCTTCCGTGCTGCCGACGGCAAGCGCGTGAAGAGGTTCTTCGACGTCGTGCCGGAGGACGTCATCAAAAACGGCATCGCCAATGATGTGGACGACGAAGAGAAAGAGTTCGTGCGCGAAAGCGGACTGCCCTACACCGCTCCCTACATGAGCGATGACAATGAAATGAAGTTCGTTTATCAAGAGAACGAGATTGCGCCCTACGTGGTGGGTATCATCGAGGCCGAAATCGACATCGACGACATCCGTCAATACCTCAACGACGAGGCCAAGAAACTGTTAGGAGACAACTAATTCAACAGATGCTATTCTACGGAATATAGGTATTAAACAACAATGCCTCGTCATAAAGGGATGTCTGCGACGCTACACGAATGCCAAAAAATGGCCATGAATGATTCCAAAAATGCCTGTTTTCGGGCGGGTACGGAGACCCGCCCCTACAGCATGTCATCCTCAAGTAGGCCTATTCGTGCCGCGTCCGCAAGCAAATGATTCTAAGGAATTTAGGAATAAAGGAATAAAGCCGGCGTCGCCGGCTCAAAAAGTTGTTCAACGTTGTTCTTTGTTGTTTCTTTATAAAGACAACATGGATGTGTTCCATTAAGACAACAATGAATGTTTTTTAAAAACAACATTGTACAACACGGAACAACATTGAACAACAAATGCCTACGGCATGGTGTTTTCGGGCGGGCACGGAGAACCGCCCCTACAACATGTCATCCTCAAGTAGGCCTATTCGTGAAACGTAGCAGACATGGAGTTGTTGATTCATGCTCCCAACTCAAAATAATTTTTGGATAATTATTCCAATTATTCCAATTTCTTTCCTAACCCTCCCAATTCAACATTCCAACATTCTTCATCGCGAAGCGACCATTTAAAACTCAACATTCAACATTCAACATTCAAAACTCAACATTCAACATTCAAAACTCAACATTCAACATTCAAAACTCACATTCAACATTCAAAACTCAACACTTTTATTGCGTTATTCAGTATTTTTTTCTACTTTTGCAGCGTGGAAGACAAAAATGCCGCCATCAAGCGGCCATGCCTTGCACCTCGCATACTATGGAACAAGAGAAATACGAACTGTTAAGCCATATCAAATACCCTGAAGACCTACGGAAACTCAAGGTGGACCAACTGCCGAAACTCTGCGATGAGTTGCGGCGCGACATCGTTGAGGAACTGTCGGTCAATCCCGGACACCTGGCATCAAGCCTCGGCGTGGTGGAACTGACCGTGGCACTGCACTACGTCTATCACACACCCGACGACCGCATCGTATGGGATGTGGGACACCAAGCCTACGGACATAAGATACTCACCGGACGGCGCGACCAGTTCTGCACCAACCGCATGATGCACGGACTGCGACCCTTCCCCTCGCCCATCGAGAGCGAATACGACACCTTCACCTGCGGACACGCCTCCAACTCGGTGTCGGCCGCGTTGGGCATGGCTGTGGCGGCGGCACTCAAAAAAGAAGAGCGGCACGTGGTGGCCGTCATCGGCGACGGAGCCATGAGCGGCGGACTGGCTTTTGAAGGACTCAACAACGTCTCATCCACACCCAACGACCTACTCATCATCCTCAACGACAACAACATGAGCATCGACCGCTCCGTGGGCGGCATGAAACAATACCTGCTGAGCCTGAACACCAACGAGACATACAACAAGATACGATTCAAGGTGTCGAGATGGCTCAACAAACGAGGCATGATGAACGACGACCGGCGGCACGGGCTCATCCGTCTGAACAACGCGCTGAAGTCGGCCATCAGTCACCAGCAGAATGTGTTTGAGGGGATGAACATCCGCTATTTCGGTCCCTTCGACGGGCATAATGTGAAGAACATCGTGCGACTGCTGCGGCAGTTGAAAGACATGAAAGGTCCCAAACTGCTCCATCTGCACACCATCAAGGGCAAAGGCTACGAACCCGCCGAACAGGAAGCCACCATCTGGCACGCTCCCGGGAAATTCGACGCCGAGACGGGCGAACGCGAGAAAACAGACACGGCCAACAAACCGCCGAAATTCCAAGTGGTGTTCGGCGAGACGCTACTCGAACTGGCACGACAAAACGAGCGCATCGTGGGCATCACGCCCGCCATGCCGTCGGGATGCTCGATGAACATCCTGATGCGGGCCATGCCCCACAGGGCCTTCGATGTGGGCATCGCCGAGGGGCACGCCGTCACCTTCTCCGCCGGACTGGCCAAAGAGGGACTGCAACCCTTCTGCAATATCTACAGTGCCTTCGCTCAGCGCGCCTACGACAATATCATCCACGACGCCGCCATCCTGTCGCTGCCCGTGGTGCTATGCCTCGACCGAGCCGGACTGGTGGGCGAAGACGGACCCACACACCACGGGGCCTTCGACCTGGCGGCACTCAGGCCCATACCGCACCTGACCATCGCCTCGCCTATGGACGAACACGAACTGCGGCACCTGATGTACACCGCACAACTGCCCGGCAAGGGCACCTTCGTGATACGCTACCCACGCGGATGCGGCACACTCACCGACTGGCGCTGTCAGATGGAAGAACTGCCGATAGGCCGCGGCCGCTGTCTGCGCGAGGGCACCGACGTGGCCATCCTCTCGCTCGGTCCCATCGGCAACAATGCCGTGAAAGCCATCGACGCACTGAAAGCCAACGGAAGCCGCATCTCAGTGGCCCACTACGACATGCGGTTCCTCAAACCCATTGACGAGGAACTGCTGCGCGAGGTGGCCGAACGGTTCGACCGAATTATCACCATCGAAGACGGGGTGAAAAAAGGCGGACTGGGCAGTGCCGTGCTCGAATGGATGGCACAAAACGGCTATCAGCGGCACGTGACCTGTCTGGGACTGCCCGATGAATTTGTGGAGCACGGCAGCATCAGTCAGTTGCAACACATTACAGGCATCGACTCCGAATCCATCCAACAAGAAATACTGAAGTCATGAAAATCATCATCGCAGGCGCTTATGCCATCGGAACACACCTGGCCAAACTGCTGGCACGCACCAATCAAGATGTCGTACTCATCGACGATGACGAAGACCGTCTCAACAGTGTGAGCAGCGACTATGACCTGATGACCATGCACGCCTCGCCCACCAGCGTGAAAACACTCAGAGACGCCGACACCGGCAAGGCCGACCTCTTCATCGCCGCCACGCCCGACGAGAACCTCAATATGAACAGTTGCATCCTGGCCCATACGCTGGGGGCCAAACGCACGGTGGCACGCATGGACAACTACGAATATGCCTCCGACGAATACCGCGATTTCTTCAAAAACCTGGGTATCGACTCGCTCATCTATCCCGAGATACTGGCGGCACGCGACATCACCAACGGACTGAAGATGTCGTGGGTGAGACAGCGGTGGGACGTGCACGACGGGGCACTGGTGATGCTGGGCATCAAACTGCGTGAGAGCTGCGAGATACTCGACCGGCCACTGAAAGAGCTCTGCGGACCGCAAGACCCCTATCATGTGGTGGCCATCAAGCGGGGCAGCGACACCATCATACCCACCGGCGACACCATGCTGCAACTCTACGACCTGGCCTACTTCATGACCACGAAAAACTATATCCCCTATATCCGTAAAATCGTAGGCAAGGAACATTACGTGGATGTCAAAAACGTGATGATCATGGGCGGCGGACGCACCGCCATACGCGCGGCCATGACCATGCCCGAATATATGGACGTGAAAATCATCGAGAGCGACGAGCGGCAATGCGAACGGCTCAACGAACTGCTCGACACCAGCCACACGATGGTCATCAACGGCGACGGACGAGACATCGCACTGCTCAAAGAGGAGAGCATCAAAAACACACAGGCTTTCGTGGCGCTCACCGGCAACGCCGAGACCAATATCCTGGCATGCCTGACAGCCAAACGGCTCGGCGTGCGCAAGACGGTGGCCATGGTGGAGCACTTAGACTATGTGAACATGGCCGAGAGCCTCGACATCGGCACCATCGTCAACAAAAAAGCACTGGCCGCCAGCTATATCTATCAGATGATGCTCGACGTGGATGTGCAGAACATCCGTTTCCTGATGAGCGCCAACGCCGACGTGGGCGAGTTCATCGCCCAACCGGGGTCGAAGGTGACCAAAAAGAAAGTGTTCGAACTGGGACTGCCCAAAGGAGCCACCATCGGCGGACTGGTACGTCAAGGTGTGGGACAGCTGGTGAGCGGCGGCACACAGATAGAGGCCGGCGACACCGTGGTGGTGTTCTGCTATGAGGTGAACATGAGCAAGTTAGAGAAATTCTTCAAAGACTGACGGGTATGATCAACAAGCGCCTCATATACAAGATTATCGGTTCGCTGCTTCTGCTCGAAGCCGTCTTTATGCTGATGTGCGTGGTGATGTCGTTCTGCTACGAAGGGCGCGACCTGATGGCCTTCATCGCTTCTACCGCCATCACGGTGGCTGGAGGCCTCGGCGCAAAATACTTAGGACGCGACGCCTCGAACAACATGAACCGCCGCGACGCCTATCTCGTCGTGACGCTCACGTGGATTGTCTTCTCCGTCTTCGGTGCCCTCCCCTATCTCTTCTCTGGCATTCTGTCGAACCCCACCGACGCGTTTTTCGAGACCATGTCGGGGTTCACCACCACGGGCGCATCGGTCATCAACGATGTGGAGGACGCCCGGCTGCCCCATGCCATCTTGTTTTGGCGCTCGCTGTCGCAATGGGTGGGCGGTTTGGGAATCGTCTTCTTCACCATCGCCATCCTGCCCTCGATGGTAGGCGGAAGCGTGAAGGTGTTCTCCGCCGAGGCCACCGGCCCCATCCGTGCCAAGATGCACCCGCGGCTGAGCACCAACGCCAAATGGATCTGGACGGTCTATCTGGCACTGACCATCGCCTGCGCGATCGCCTTCCTCTTGGGGGGCATGGACGGATTCAGCAGCATCAACTATGCCATGACCACCACCGCCACGGGCGGATTCTCCATCCACAACGACAGCATCGCCCATTTTCATTCACCGGTCATCGAATACACGGGCATCCTGTTTCAGTTCTTGGCGGGCATCAATTTCACTGTCATATACCTGAGCATCTTCAAAGGCAAGATCAAGACGATGCTGCACAACTCCGAGGTGAAGTTCTACTGTCTGATGGTGCTCATCGCCACGGTGTGGATAGGCTATCTGCTGATGACACGCAATGGTTACAGCCTGGAGGAGGCGGTGCGCAGCGGACTGTTCCAAGTGGTGTCGCTCATGACCACGACCGGCATCTTCAGCGACGATGTGGGCGCCTGGCCCCACCTCACATGGCTCATCCTGGCCAGCGTGATGTTTATCGGGGCCTGTGCCGGCAGCACCAGCGGCGGATTCAAGAGCATCCGCGCTCTGATGATCTTCCGCGTGATACAAAACGAACTGCTGCGCATCCTGCACCCCAAGGCGGTGCTGCCTGTGAAGGTGAACGGACAGAGTGTGCCCAATGCGCAAATCACCAACCTGCTGGCATTCCTCGCCATCTATATCATGGCTTGTGCCTGCACGGCGGCGCTCATGACGAGCATCGGACTCGACGGCGCCAACTCGATGGTCATCTCGCTCAGTTGCATCAGCAACGTGGGACTGCCGCTCAATGTCATCGGGCCCGACTTCACTTGGAGTGCACTGCCCGTCATCACAAAATGGATCTGCTCTGTGCTCATGCTCATGGGACGTCTCGAGATATTCAGCGTCATCGTGCTCTTCACCCGCGCATTCTGGAAGGATAACTAAGAGGTAAGGGGTGAGAGGTAAGTTTCTTTTAGGGGTGAGAGGTAAGGGGTAAGAGGTAAGAGATATGTTTCTTTTAGGGGTGAGAGGTAAGGGGTAAGAGGTAAGAGATATGTTTCTTTTA
>CAMJFC010000076.1 GCA_946404865.1 uncultured Prevotellaceae bacterium | reverse complement strand
GGCATAAAAAATGAATAAATTCATTTTGTTCTGCTCTCGTTTTT
The DNA here is from genome assembly GCA_946404865.1 of uncultured Prevotellaceae bacterium. GTDB lineage: Bacteria > Bacteroidota > Bacteroidia > Bacteroidales > Bacteroidaceae > Prevotella. The sequence continues at coordinate 13,773 of CAMJFC010000076.1, read as the reverse complement.
TCGTAACTTTGCACCCTTGAATTATATAATTATCCAAGACAATGAATATTGAAGCCGCAATTAGCAGTTCGGCGCAAAAAGCCATTAAGGAACTGTACGGACAAGATGTGCCAGAGAAGATGGTGCAGCTGTCAAAGACAAGAAGCGAATTTGAGGGCAATCTGACCCTCGTGGTCTTCCCCTTTGTTAAGATGTCGCACAAACGACCCGAGGAAACCGCACAAGAGATAGGAGAGTATCTCATCAAACACGATACGAATGTGGCCGCCTATAACGTGGTGAAAGGATTCCTGAACCTGACGGTCGGCTCCGGGTCATGGGTTGACCTGCTCAACCGCATCAATGCCGACGAGCGATTCGGCTACGTGAGTGCCGAGCGCAAAGCCGCCGAAAATGGAGGCAAGCAACCTTTGGTGATGATTGAATACTCATCACCCAATACGAATAAGCCCCTTCACCTGGGTCATGTGCGCAACAATCTCTTAGGATGGTCGCTGGCACAAATTATGGAAGCCAACGGCTACCGTGTGGTGAAAACCAATATCGTGAACGACCGCGGCATACACATCTGCAAATCGATGCTTGCCTGGCTGAAATGGGGCAACGGCGAGACACCGGAGTCGTCAGGCAAGAAAGGCGACCACTTGATTGGCGACTATTACGTGGCCTTCGACAAGCATTACCGTGAGGAAGTGGCACAACTGAAAGCCAAATACCTCAGTGAGGGCATGGACGAAGAGGCTGCAGAGAAGAAAGCCAAAGACGAGGCACCGCTCATCCGCGAAGCCCATGAGATGTTGGTGAAATGGGAGCAGGGCGACCCTGAGGTGCGCGCGCTGTGGGAGAAGATGAACGCCTGGGTATATGCCGGGTTCGATGAGACCTACCGTGCCTTGGGTGTGTCGTTCGACAAAATCTACTATGAGTCAAATACTTACCTCGAAGGTAAGAAAAAAGTGGAAGAGGGCTTGGAGAAAGGACTCTTCTTCCGGAAAGAGGACAACAGCGTGTGGGCAGACCTCACCGCAGATGGTTTGGACCAGAAGTTGCTGCTCCGCAGCGACGGCACATCGGTATATATGACGCAAGACATCGGCACCGCCGACCTGCGTTTCCGTGACTACCCCATCGACAAGATGATTTACGTGGTGGGCAACGAGCAGAACTATCACTTCCAAGTGCTCTCCATCCTCTTAGACCGTCTCGGTTTCAAGTGGGGCAAAGACCTGGTACATTTCTCCTATGGCATGGTGGAACTGCCCAACGGCAAGATGAAGAGCCGCGAAGGAACGGTGGTGGACGCTGATGATTTGGTGGCCACGATGATAGCCGACGCGAAGATGCTGAGCGAGGACAAAGTGAACAAACTCGAAGGCATCAGCGAAGAGGAAAAGAACGAGATAGCCCGCATCGTGGGCATGGGCGCACTGAAATACTTCATTCTGAAGGTGGACGCACGGAAGAACATGTTGTTCAACCCCGAGGAGAGTATCGATTTCAACGGCAATACCGGCCCCTTCATCCAATACACCCACGCCCGTATCCGCAGTATCCTGCGCAAGGCCGAAGCCGAGGGCATCACACTGCCCGACACGCTGCCTGGCGACCTCGTTCTGAACGAGAAGGAAATCGCCTTGATTCAGAAGATGAATGAGTTCGGTGCCGCCGTGGAGCAAGCCGGCAAGGACTACAGTCCGAGCGGCATCGCCAACTATTGCTACGAATTAACGAAGGAGTTCAACCAGTTCTATCACGACTACAGCATCCTCAACGCTGAGACGGAGAGCCAGAAGATTTTCCGCCTGGTATTGGCGAAGAACGTGGCCAAAATCATCCGCAACGGCATGGCGCTGTTGGGCATCGAGGTGCCGGAAAGGATGTAGAATGTTGAACGACGACGAGTTGTTGAGGTCTATGACCGAAAAATGTTGAATGGTCGCTGATGCAATGAAGAATTATGAATTGTGACTTGACAATGCCGCCCGACTACCGCAACGACACGGTTCTTCCACTCCCCCCAGAGGTCAAATCCAACGCCTGGGCTGTAGATGCTGCATGCTCGGGCAATCCGGGGGTGATGGAATATCAAGGCATCGACTTGACCACCGGCGCCCAGGTGTTTCATTTCGGCCCGATTTATGGCACCAACAACATCGGAGAATTTCTCGCCATCGTTCACGCGCTGGCATTGATGGAACAACGCGGCATCCACGACAAAGTCATCTATAGCGACAGTTACAATGCCATCCTGTGGGTCAACAAAAAGAAATGCAAAACGACCTTAGAGCGCACCCCGCAAACAGAAAAGCTCTATCAAATCATCGCTCGTGCAGAGGCATGGCTGCTCACCCACCCCATCCAGACTCCTATCATCAAATGGGAAACGAAACAATGGGGCGAGATTCCCGCTGACTTCGGAAGAAAGAAATAACCACAAAAAAGCGAATCAATATGAAGTATTTATTATTTGCCATCATGATGACAGGGATAAGCCTCTGCGCCATGGGACAGTCCACAAGCGACGAGTCAAAAGGCGAGGTGACAGGTTACAAGTACACGGAAGAGGAAGAGGACGACTGCACCTACGAGGTATCGCACCACGGCAACGAATACCTGCTCCACATCTGCGATAAGAAGGAGAAAGCGGATGGTTACTGTATGATAGACAGCACCATCGTAGCACAGATTCGTTCGCTGATAGGTCAGACCACACTTGCCACGGTGAAAGAGAACTATCGCAACAAAGAGGCGAGCAGAAAGGCCAAGGCGTGGCGTCTCCGCGTCACGACCACATGGGGTCCGGGCGAAGACGAGAAATCGTCTGTTTACCACTACGGCTACCTTAACCCGGAAGATGCCAACGACCCCGTTGCCATACAAAAAACAATGGAGGTGATACAAGCCATCAACCAACAGTTGCTCTCCACACTGCGCGAACAACAGAAGACCTACGGCTACCAACGGTTAGTATGCATGACACATAAGGTATCGGGTTATATGTACGTTTGCAGGGACGAGAACGGCGAGATGGTGTTCCCCAGCGACGAATTCTGGTATTTCAACTATGGCAACCGCTGTGTGGCTGAGAGCCGGGTTGTGCGCGAAAAGGTGACGGAGAAACGGTGGGAGTACGGGCAGGACAAGTCGGAGGAAATCGGCAAGATTGTGCAACTTGTCAAGTACAAGAAACCCGAACAGGAGTACAGAATACTCGATGCTCCCAGTTCCAGATATACCTTTTATTTCTTTGACGGTCTCAGCGTGAGTTTCGATGACACCTACACCAAAGGCAACAAAGGCAAGTGGTCGATTCCCAATGCTTATATCGTAGAACGACTGTTGGAGAAAGAATAGTGCCGCAAGAGCCATTGTCATAACATCCCCCGTAGCCCCAAAACTACGGGGGATGTATTTTTAGCAAAAAAACTTTTTGCTTTTTCCTCGCTTATCCGTACCATTGACTATCATCGAAGGTACTTGCACTCGGAAATGGAAAAGAAAAAATGCTTTTTCTTTTCCATTTCTCTCGTTTATTCGTACCTTTGCAACCAGAATGCAATTATCTTAATTAACAATATGATTCTTTTCTTTCAGACCCCCTCAAAAAGCATTATCGCCACAGAGGCTGATCATGCTCTCAACCAGGATGAGATCAATGAACTTTGTTGGCTGTACGGCGACGCAGAAGCACTCGATGCTGCAACGCTCGATGGCTTTTTCGTAGGTCCGCGCCGCGAGATGATTACCCCGTGGAGCACCAACGCGGTGGAAATCACACAGAATATGAACCTGCATGGTATTCGCCGCATCGAGGAGTATTTCCCCGTGAGCAGTGCCGATGCCGAACACGACCCCATGCTGCAACGCATGTACAAAGGGTTGAACCAAGACATCTTCACCGTGAAGATTACCCCCGAGCCCATCAAACAGGTGGAGAACCTGGAGGAGTACAATGAACAGGAGGGTTTGGCCCTCTCGCCCGAAGAGATAGAATACCTGCACCAGATAGAAGGTCAACTGGGTCGTCCGCTCACCGACTCCGAGATTTTCGGTTTCGCCCAAATCAACTCCGAGCACTGCCGTCATAAGATTTTCGGCGGCACCTTTATCATCGACGGTGAAGAGAAGCCCTCGTCGCTGTTCGCCATGATTAAGAAGACAACGAAAGAGCATCCCAACAAGATTCTATCTGCCTATAAGGACAATGTAGCCTTCGCACAAGGTCCCATGGTGGAACAGTTTGCCCCCAAAGACCAATCGACCAGCAACTACTTCGAAGTGAAAGAAGTGGAAAGCGTCATCTCGCTGAAAGCCGAGACGCACAACTTCCCCACCACCGTGGAACCGTTCAACGGAGCGGCCACGGGCACTGGCGGTGAGATACGCGACCGTATGGGCGGTGGCACCGGCTCATGGCCCATCGCCGGCACGGCAGTCTATATGACCGCCTACCCCCGTTTGAAAGACGACAAGGGCGAAGATGTGACGTTGCGCGACTGGGAGGACCTGCTCCCCGTGCGCCAATGGCTCTACCAGACACCCGAGCAGATACTCATCAAAGCCTCTAACGGCGCTTCCGACTTCGGCAATAAGTTCGGACAGCCTCTCATCTGCGGTTCGGTACTGACCTTTGAACATCAAGAGGGAGAAGAGAAATATGCCTACGACAAGGTCATCATGCTGGCTGGCGGCGTGGGCTACGGCACGAAACGCGACTGTTTGAAGCGCGAACCTCAAAAAGGCAATAAGATTGTCGTGGTGGGCGGCGACAACTACCGTATCGGTCTGGGCGGCGGCAGCGTGTCGTCGGTCGATACCGGCCGTTATTCCAACGGCATTGAGTTGAATGCCGTGCAACGTGCCAACCCCGAGATGCAGAAACGTGCTTACAACTTGGTACGTGCCCTGTGCGAAGAGGAAGTGAACCCCGTGGTGAGCATCCACGACCATGGTTCGGCCGGACACCTGAATTGTCTCTCCGAACTGGTGGAGGAGTGCGGCGGCCGCATTGACATGACCCAGTTGCCCATCGGCGACACCACCCTCTCGGCCAAAGAGATTATCGCCAACGAGAGTCAGGAGCGCATGGGCTTGCTCATCGATGAGAAGCATATCGACCATGTGCGCCGTATCGCCGAGCGTGAACGCGCTCCGCTGTATGTGGTGGGTGAGACGACAGGTGATGCCCACTTCTCATTTGTGCAGGGCGACGGTGTGAAGCCTTTCGATTTGGATGTCGCACAGATGTTCGGCCACTCGCCGAAGACCATCATGCGCGATGAGACCGTGGTACGCACCTATGAGGGTGTGACCTACAGTCAAGACCATATAGACGAGTATTTGGAGCGTGTGCTGCAATTAGAGGCGGTGGCCTGCAAAGACTGGCTCACCAACAAAGTTGACCGCTCGGTGACAGGCAAAATCGCTCGCCAGCAGTGTCAAGGCGAATTGCAACTGCCGTTGTCCGACTGCGGTGTTGTCGCTCTCGACTACCGTGGCCGCAAAGGCATCGCCACCGCTTTAGGTCATGCCCCGCAAGCCGGTCTGGCATCTCCCGAGGCTGGCAGCGTCTTGTCCGTGGCCGAGTCGCTCACCAACATCGTGTGGGCACCCTTGGCCGACGGCATGAAGAGTTTGTCACTGTCAGCCAACTGGATGTGGCCGTGCCGTTCGCAAAAAGGCGAGGATGCACGTTTGTACAATGCCGTGGAGGCACTGAGCAATTTCTGCTGCGCCTTGGGAATTAACGTTCCGACGGGTAAGGACTCGCTCTCTCTTAGCCAGCAGTATCCCAACGGCGAGAAGATTATATCACCGGGCACCGTCATCGTCACATCGGGCGGTGAAGTGAGTGACATCCGCAAGGTGGTGTCGCCCGTCATGGTCAACGACAAGAACTCATCATTCTACCATATCGACTTCAGTTTCTGCGCACAACGCCTTGGCGGTTCCGCTTTCGCCCAAACCTTGGGCCGTGTGGGCAGCGACGTGCCCACAGTGGAGAATGCCGAATATTTCACTGACTGTTTCAATGCCATCCAGGAACTGATACGCCGCGGATGGATTCTGGCCGGCCACGACATCAGCGCCGGTGGTATGATGACCACCCTGCTTGAGATGTGTTTCGCCAACACCCGTGGCGGCATGCACATCAACCTGCACAGCCTGAACAGCGACGACATTGTGAAAACGCTCTTCGCCGAGAATCCCGGTGTGATTATCCAGGTGAGTGACGCCCATAAATTTGACTTGCGCGAGTATTTGGAAGACCACGGCATCGGTTACGCCAAGATAGGCTATCCCACCCCGAATGAGCGTACAATCGTCATCAAGAAAGATGACTATACGCATACGTTCGACATTGACCGTCTGCGCGATGTATGGTATCGCACCTCGTACTTGCTCGACCGCAAACAGAGCCGCAACGGCAAGGCCCGTGAGCGCTATGACAACTATAAGAAACAACCCGTGGAAATCAAACTGCCCAAGCAGTTCGTCGGCAAACTGTCACGGTTGGGTATCAGCGCCGACCGCCGCAAGCCGTCGGGCATCAAAGCAGCCATTATCCGTGAGAAGGGAACCAACGGCGAGCGTGAGATGGCCTACTCGCTCTACCTGGCCGGCTTCGACGTGAAAGATGTGATGATGACCGATCTGATTAGCGGTCGTGAGACTCTGGAAGACATCAATATGATTGTGTTCTGCGGCGGTTTCTCTAACAGCGACGTGCTGGGCAGCGCGAAAGGCTGGGCGGGTGCCTTCCTTTACAACCCCAAAGCCAAAGAGGCACTCGACCGTTTCTATGCCCGTAAAGACACCCTTTCGCTCGGCATCTGCAACGGTTGCCAGCTGATGGTGGAACTGAACCTCATCAACCCCGAGCATGAGCATCGCGCCCGGATGCTGCACAACGACTCACGTAAGTTTGAGAGCGAGTACATCAGTGTGGCCATCCCCGAGAACAAGAGCGTGATGTTCGGTTCGCTGAGCGGAAGCAAACTCGGTTTGTGGGTGGCACACGGCGAAGGCAAATTCTCACTGCCCGAATCGGAAGACCACTATCATGTGGTGGCCAAATACAACTACAGCGGCTATCCCGCCAACCCCAACGGCTCAGACTATGACGTGGCAGGCATCTGCAGCGCCGACGGCCGCCATCTGGCCATGATGCCGCACTTAGAGCGCGCCATCTTCCCCTGGCAGTGCGGTTACTACCCCGCCAACCGTCTTAACGACGAGGTGACCCCGTGGATCGAGGCGTTTGTGAACGCAAGGAAATGGATTGAGAATGTGGAATATTGAGTTTTCTGAACCAAAGTTTCACCATTCACCATTCATAAATTCTTCATCGCGAAGCGATCATTTTTCGGTCATAGACCTCAACAATTCGTCAACATTCAACACTCAGATATGGGTTTCTATTGGAATGGTTTTAAGACCTTTTTTAAGATAGGCGCATTCACCTTAGGCGGTGGCTACGCCATGATACCCATCATCGAACGCGAAGTCGTAGAACACCACAAATGGTTGAACAAAGAAGAGTTTCTTGACCTGATTGCCATTGCACAGAGTTGTCCGGGCGTGTTCGCCATCAACATGAGTGTGTTTATCGGTTACAAGATGCGGCGGCTGCCCGGTGCGATATGCACCGCTTTGGGCACAGCCCTGCCCTCTTTCGTCATCATCCTGCTCATAGCCATGTTCTTTCAGCAGTTTCAAGACAACAAAGTGGTAGCCGCCATCTTCAACGGCATCCGTCCTGCCGTGGTAGCCCTCATCGCCGTACCGACTTTCAACCTCGCCAAGAGCGCCGGCATCTCGTTGGCCAACTGTTGGATACCGATAGCGAGTACGCTTCTCATTTGGTTGATGGGAGTCAATCCCATCTATGTGATTATCGCCGCTGGTGCGGGTGGCTATCTGTTTGGCAAAATGGTTAATAACTCGTCAGAGACATGATATACCTGCAACTGTTTTATACCTTTTTCAAGATAGGTTTGTTTGGTTTCGGTGGCGGTTATGGTATGCTGTCGCTCATCCAGACCGAGGTGGTGTACAACCATCACTGGATGTCGTCGGCAGAATTCACCAATGTGGTAGCCATCAGCCAGATGACACCCGGTCCTATCGGCATCAACTCAGCCACCTATTGTGGTTACACCGCTATCCACAACGCCCAAATGAGCGACAGTATGGCCATCTTAGGCAGTGCCGTAGCCACTTTCGCCTTGGTATTGCCCTCGCTCATCCTGATGATACTCATCTCGAAGATTCTGATGAAATATATGAAGTCGCAAATCGTACAGGACATCTTCAGTGGTCTGCGTCCCGCCGTGGTAGGTCTGTTGGCTGCCGCCACCCTGTTGCTGATGACTGAGGATAACTTCTCTACACCGAGTGTCAACCCATGGCGTTTCGGTGTGAGCGCCGCTCTCTGCGCTGCAACCTTCATCGGGACGAAATTTCTAAAGATCAACCCCATCCGCATGATTTGCTATGCAGGATTCGCGGGCTTGGTGTTGTTGTATTAGGGGGAGCAAAGGACAGGGGACGGGATATATACCGAGAAAGAACTTTTCAACTTAAAAAAATAGACTATGAAAAGAACCATTATCATACTATTCATGGCACTGACCGCTATCGGAATGAACGCACAGACCGATGATGCACAGGAGCCCAATATGCTGCGCTACTACTTCTCGAACGGTCAGACCGCTGAGGTGAAAATCTCGTCTATCGACCGTCTGCAAAAGGTGGGCAGCATCGGATGGAACAACGTGTTCAACAATGGCAATCCGAACCTCTCCATCCTGTTTAACCAAATTGACAGTATCGAGTTTTATTACGACCCCAACATACAACCCGACCTTGCTGATCAAAACAAGAACCGCAACACCAACCCCCGGGCGATGCTGTTGGAATACCCCCGTCTGCGTAGTGGCAACGATGACATTCTGAGCATCCACTCCACCAAAGACTACGGCATCACCTATGGTCTGGAATACGACTGCACGAAACGGCTGGCCCGCTGGGTGGCCTACGAGATGCACAAAGGCAACTCACAGAAGAACGTGTCGCGCACCAACGACTGGGGCGACGACCCGAATATCCCCTCGAAATACCGCACCTCGTCTGCTGATTTCACGTCCAACTTCTCCCGCGGCCATTTGTGCCCGTCGAGCGACCGTTTGTGTTCGCGTGAGCAGAACAAGCAGACATTCTATTATAGCAACATGATGCCGCAATACCAGAACCACAACGGTGTGCTCTGGGCCAACATGGAGCAGCAAGTGGGTAACAAATGGAACACCGATGCCTTCCGCGACACGCTGTATGTGGTGAAAGGTGCCACCATCTATGACCAGTTGACCACGACAGGCACGGGTCTGACCGTTCCGAGATATTTCTACATGGCCGTGCTGTGTGTCAAAAACGGTAATTATAAAGCCATAGGATTCTGGACACTTCACGAAAACGTGGCCCGCTCGAAAGAAGACTTGAAGAAATACGCCATCAGCATTGATGAATTGGAAGAGAAGACCGGAATCGATTTCTTCTGCAACCTGCCCGATGACATCGAAGAGGAGAAGGAAAAAGAGTTAAAAACGAGCGATTGGAAACTATAGCACCGCTATCGCGTAACTTCTTTAACTCCCAGCATCTACTCCCCTACTGCCTGGCGGTATTCAATCACTTTATTGTGATATTCGGCGAAAGCGTCAGTATATTGGTCTGAGGCTTGCTGATAGAGTAGTTGCGCCTGCAGCAAATCGCTCATGGTGCAAGTGCCGGCTTGGTAGAAATTACGGTTGAGCCGAAGGTTTTCCTCTGCTTGTTCGATGCTTCTTTTTGCAATGTCTAATTGCTGGTAGGCCTCCTCCACATCGTTCCACGATTTCTGCATACGGATTTTCAGCAGTTGCGCATTGTCGTCTAACTGCTCCTTCGCTTGCAGCAGTTCGATATTCTTGCGTTTGATGGCATGTGAGCCGCCCCACCAACCGGAGATGGGAACGCTGACCGAAGCGAAAATCATCCCAAAGGTATGGTCACGGTCGAGCAAATTATGATAGGTATATCCCGCCCCTACCGCCACGGTGGGAAGGTTTTGGCCTATCGCCATTTTCTTTTGCAGTTGAGCCGCCTCCACTTGTTTTTCAAGCAATTGGTATTCGGGCGTGTTCGCCAGAGCCTGCTGGTGGTCGCGCCGTTGCGCCATCAAAATGCTTTCGGTGGTATCGTAAGCGATTTGGAATTGGTCATCAGCCAGTCCGCAGTACTGTGCGAGCATCATTCTGACGAGTGCTATGCCGTTTTGCAATTTCACCTTCTGGCTCTCCACCTCGTTTTGGCGGAGTTGCACTTGCAGCAGGTCATTGCGCATGGTGACACCTGCTTGCACCGCCACCTTGACATCTTTGCAGATATTAGCGAGCATCTCCTCCACCACGGCGATGGTCTTCATCTTTTCTTGCAGCGACGCCAGTTGCCAGAAATACTGTTCCACCTTCTTTTCTACTTCATTCTCCGACATGCGCAGTTGCAGTTCACTCGCCTCGGAACCCACGCGTGCCAGTTTATTGCCGTTGATAATCATGCAACCGGCGAACACAGGTTGCACAGCCATCACACTGCCGATGGTACCGTTTTTCATCATCGACAGACTGATGGGGTTGCCCAAAGCCCCCAATGTCCCCATCACCTCTGCGGGCAACATCTGTGCGAACTGGGCCATGGTCTGCTGCAACTGTTCAGGGATCATCGCCTTGGGGTCGATTTCCATCTTCGCCATGCCTTGGTTGGCATTGAACCACAAGCCTGTGGCACTTACCGTAGGAAAGAACTTGGTAAACAGTTCCTTGCGCTGCTGTTGAGCCGCCTCAACTCCCAACCTTGCCCTCTTCACCGACGCTTGATTGAGGAGAGCCGAATCGACCAGTTGTTGTACGGTAAAAGTTTGCGCCGACGCAGCAAAGGATGTCAGCAGAGCAAGAAATATCAGGATTTTTTTCATTGTTCTATTTCTTTTTATAGGGGCTATAGATAGTATGCTATAGATAGGTTATTTCAATGACACCTTCCAATAGATGACGGGAAGCATCGTGACCACCATGATGAGCGAGCCGATGCCACCGGCAAAGATGGTGACACCCACAGGCATCCAGAACGACGACTGTGCGATAATCATCGGCACCACACCCACGGCAGTAGTGGCTGTGGTGAGGAAGATGGGCACCATTCGCCTTTTGCCGGCATCGTAGGCAGCTTGTCGCACCGCCTCGTTGTACTCCTCTTTCGTAATCGTGGGAATTGTAGCGGTCAGCATGGCTTTCTTATCCCGCAGGAGGTCGTTAGCGTGTTCGAAAATCAAGATTTCGTTACGCATAATCATACCCATGAGTGTGATAAGGCCGAAGATAGACGTCAGGCCAAGAGCACGGTTCATCAGTCCGAGACCGATGAGAGCCCCGGGAATCATGAGTCCGAGCGCCGCCATGCAGACCAATGTGATGCCGTACTTTTTGAAATTGAAGAGCAGGAAGAAGAACACGATGAGCATAGCGATAGAGATGCCTCCGAAGATTTGCGGCAGAGCCTCGTCGCCATATTCAATCTCACCTCCCACCTCAGGTCTCACCCCGTGCGGGATTTCGATATCATGCTGCATGATGTCGGCAATACGGTTCTCCACAGGCGTGGTGAACACCCCTTGTGCGAAATGACCGGTGACAGTGATGCACCGCTCGCCTCCCCTGTGCAAGATGCGGCTCTCGCTCCATTTCGGAGTCACCTTTGCCACATGTCTGAGCGGCACCGTCGTGTTCTTGGCGTTGATACCGGCAGAGAGGATGGACATCGGTGTAGGGATGCCTACATTCTCCACGCTTGAGAAGGTTTTGTCTTGGTCGTCTTTCACCACAATAGGCACCTCGTAGTTGCCCTCCCAGAGCTGTCCCACACGCAAGTCGCTGGAGGTAGCACTGAGCGCCAGTTGCGCCGTGGTGCGCGAGATACCGAGTTGTGCGGCAACCACAGGATCCAAGGCCACATTGATAATGGGATAGGGTTGCAAGAAGTCGGTATGCACCCATTCCACCTCAGGCATTTGTCTGACCCGTTCAACAAGTCGTTCAGCCACGACATGCAGAGAGTCGAGGTCTTCACCATAGAACCGGTATTCCAATTCAGGCACCGACAGATAGTCTAAGCGTTTGAATTTCACATATGCGTCGGGGAAGGCCTCACTGAGTTTGGGTTGATAGTCGGCCAGGAGTTCAAGAGTGGTTTTGTCGGAAGTGGTATTGACAATCATCTGAGCATAGTTGCGGCCCGCCATTTGAGGTGCATAGGCGTCCATGAACCTCGGTGAAGAGCATCCGACGAAACTGGTGACACTCACGATGCGCTCATCGTCCTTAATGGCATTATATACCGAGTCGGCCACAGCCTCCGTTTCCGCCAATCCCCGTCCGTCGGGCAGGAATATCTCGATGGCAAACTGGTCGCGGTCGGCGTATGGGAACAACCTTATTTTCAGCGTCGGCATGATGAGCGTGGAGAGGAGAATCAACCCGATGCCGCCGAAGATGGTCAGCCAGGGATGTTTGAATGTCATGTCGAGTGCCTTGTCGTAGGTTCTCTGCACCCATTTGGTAATGGCATTGCCTCCCGTTGTCACCTTGCCGGGTTTGATGATACGCACCTCGAGGAAAGGAATGACCGTGACGGCAAGCAGCAATGACACCATGAGGTTGATGGTGATGGTCCACGGGAAGTCTTGCAACGCATCGAGGAACATTCCCTTCATGGTAATGAGGAAGGGGTAGAAAATGCCGCAGATACACAATGTGGCAAGCATCATCGGCATAAAATATTGCCGAGCCGATTCGAGTGCCGCCTGATGGGGTTCATATCCTTTGCCGAGATATTCCAGATATCCATCGATGACCACGATGGCATTATCGACCACCATACCGAGCACGACGATGAGCGCGGCCAGAGTGACGATATTCAGTTCGATGCCCGCCATGTACATGATAGCCACCGAGACGAAGGTGCTCAGTGGAATGGTGATGGCCGCCACGATGGCCGAGCGCAAGGGGAAGAGCACCATCATGACAATGATGATGATAGCCATAGAGATGAGCAAGTCGCGCAAGAAGTCGGTGACACTCATGCTCACCACTTTCGGCTTGTCGGCGATGCGGGTCACCTTCACATCTTCGGGCAACTCATTCTCCCTGAAATTGTCCAGCACTTTGTCCACCTCACGTCCATACTCCACCACATTGTTGCCCGGAGTCATCTCCATGGACAGAAGCATACAGGGATGTCCGTCTTGTTGGATATAGCTCACACCCGTGTCGTACTCCCTCACCACTTTTGCCACATCTCTCACACGAACCACTTTGCCTGTGGTCGGGTCGCTGAAGATGATCTCATTGGCTATCTCCTCTTCGGTATCCTCAGTGTTTTCGATATGGATAGGTATCTCTTGGTCATCATCGCTGACAGAACCGCTTATGGTGGTAATGCCCTGCGCCTGCAGATGTTGGAAGAGTGTCTGCTGTCCGATACCGTAAGCCTCTAAGCGGTGTCTGTCGATATAGAGGCTGATTTGTTCTTTTTGCTCACCGTACGACTTCACGTTGGCCACGGAGGGAATACGTCTGAGTCTGTCGCTGAGCCTGTCGCTATAATCTTTCAGTTCCCGATAACTGCGCTGGTCGCTCTCGATGGCGATGAGCAGTGCCGAGGTGTTGCCGAAGTCAT
>CAMJFC010000075.1 GCA_946404865.1 uncultured Prevotellaceae bacterium | reverse complement strand
CCACATCGGCGGCATAGGCATCGGTGGAGGCACTCTCTCGGGACTCTCGCGAATCATGTTGCAGACGTCTGACATCCGCACGGTCTCTGCTTTGGCCATGCATGGCGACATCAAGAATGTGAACCTCCTCATTGGCGACATCAGCACGCATCCGCTGCCCGGACTGCCCATGGAGGCCACGGCATCTATCTTTGCCAATGCGCACACCGACACGTCGCGCGAGGACATCGCCCTCGGACTCATTCACATGGTATTACAGACGGTGGGCAGTGCTTCGGTGCTTTCTGCGCTGAACACGGACATCAAAGACTTTGTCATGATTGGCAATCTCACCCTTCTGCCGCAATGCCGTGAGGTGTTCCCCAACCTCGAACGTCTCTACGGGGTGCATTTCCGCATCCCCAAATACTCTGAGTTCTGCACCGCCATCGGCGCAGCGCTGTCGTATTCAAAAAAATAACGAAACTCAACTTTCGCAAGCTTTGTTTCGTCAGATTCTTAGGTCATGATGTCGCTTCGCTTTCAGATTTTAAGGTGATGTGGCATATAAGGCCTGAAACTGTACGGGCGGGTCTCTGTGCCCGCCCGTTGTCTCTACATCGCCGTCTCCTGCAATATCTCCGACAGGGTGGGGTGCGTATGTATCATTTCGGATAATTGCTTCAAGGTGACACCTGTGGTCATCAGCGAACTGATTTCTTGCACCATGTCCGAGGCATGGGCTCCATAGATGTGGCAACCGATGATACGGTCTTCACTGTCGGCTATCAATTTCACCAAACCTTCCGTCTCGTTCATGGCCAGCGCTTTGCCATTAGCACGGTAATATCCTTTCTTACACACGTAATCCACGCCGTCGGCCTTGCAACGGTCTTCGGTCAGTCCTACTCCTGCCGCTTCCGGACGGGTGAAAACGGCCGACGGGACGATGTCCAGACGGATTCCATCCGTACGACCTACTATTTGGTTCACCACATGCAATCCTTGGAAGGTGGCGGCATGAGCCAGCATGCAACGGCCGTTGACATCGCCGATGGCATACACGCCCGGCACATTCGTCTGAAGATGCTCATCGGTGATGATGCCGCTGCGGTCGGTGGCGATGCCTGCTGCTTCCAATCCCAAACCTTCCACATTGGCAGCGCGACCAGTTGCTACCAATACCATGTCGGCTTCTACGGTCTCCGTCTTTCCTTTCCGCTCAAAAACAACATGCTCGGGGGTGATTTCTTTGACACCCGATTGCATGTAGAAGGTGACTCCTCGTTTGCTGATGCTCTGTCGCAGACGTTTGGCGATGTCGCTGTCAAGTGACGGCAGGCACTCTTTCAAAAACTCCACGACGGTCACTTCCGAGCCAAAACTATTAAAGATGGAGGCGAACTCCATGCCGATGACTCCGGCACCCACGATGCAAAGACGCTTGGGCACCGTGGTCACGTCGAGCAGTTCGGTTGAGGTCACTACATGGGGCAGGTCAATGCCCTGGATGGGGGGCATCTTTGCGTGCGAACCCGTAGCGATGATGATATGTCGGGCGGTGTATTCTTCGCCGTTGGCTACCACGGTGTGAGCATCCTTGAAACGGGCCTCGGCGCGGACAAAAGTGATGCCCGGTGCGCTCATCAGGGTCTCCACACCGCTGCGGAGGGCGGCTGTCACCTCGCGTTTGCGCTCCATCACACGGCCGAAATCGAAGTCATAACGGAGTCCTGTCAGGCCATACAACTCGCTGTCACGGAGCGTGTCAAGAATCTCGGCATGGCGGCAGAGGGCTTTCGTGGGGATACAACCGCAGTTCAAACAAGTGCCACCAGCCTCGCTCTTCTCAAAGATGGTCACGGTCAAACCGTTATTGGCGGCATATTCAGCAGCCCGGTACCCGCCCGGGCCGCTGCCTATAATGATAATGTCTGTAGTCATTTCTCAATTCTTCATTCAACATTCTTCATCGCGAAGCGACAATTTTTCGGTCAAAGACCTCAACAACTCGTCAACATTCAACACTCTTCATTCTTCATCGCGAAGCGACAATTCAACATTCAACGCTCAACATTCAACATTCATAAACGTCAGCACCGGCTGTTTGGCGGCCAGCACATCATCCACTCGTCCGATGGGCGTGTTGTGCGGGGCACTCTTCACCAACTCCGGGTCGGTCTGGGCTTCTTCGGCTATCTTACGCATCACGGCGATGAAGGCGTCCATGGTGTCGAGACTCTCATTCTCCGTGGGCTCTATCATCAGCGATTCGTGGAAGAGCAAGGGGAAGTAGATGGTGGGAGCATGATAGCCATAGTCGAGCAGACGCTTGGCCACATCCATCGTTGTCACTCCCGTCGATTTGTCTTTCAAACCATTGAACACAAACTCGTGCTTGCACAAAGTGTCGATGGGCAACTCATACACGTCTTTCAACGACTCTTTGATATAATTGGCATTGAGCGTAGCCAACGGTCCCACCATCTTCAGCTGGTCGCGGCCTAAACTCAGAATATAGGTGTAGGCTCGTACCATCACGGAGAAATTGCCGAGCGAAGCACCCACGCTGATGGCTTCATTGCGGCGGATGTGATAGATGTCGCCATCGCCTTTCTCCACACAGGTGGGCAACAGTGGCTCCATTCCTTTGCGCACGCCTACAGGACCGCTGCCGGGACCACCGCCGCCATGCGGGGTCGAGAAGGTCTTGTGCAGGTTGATGTGCATCACATCGAAACCCATGTCGCCCGGACGGCATTTGCCCAACAGGGGGTTCAAGTTGGCTCCGTCATAGTAGAGCAGGGCACCGCACTCATGTACCAACTGGGCTATCTCGGGTATCTGACGTTCAAACAGACCTAATGTGTTGGGGTTTGTCATCATCACGGCGGCGATGGTGTCGTCTAACAGACCCTTCAGGTCGTCCACGTCCACCATGCCTTCAGCCGTACTCTTCACTTCTACCACATCCAGACCGCAGACGGCGGCTGAGGCGGGGTTCGTTCCGTGTGCTGAGTCGGGCACGATGACTTTCGTGCGCTGCGGCTGACCGTTTCGCTCGTGGAATGAGCGGATAATCATCAGACCCGTCAATTCACCATGGGCGCCGGCGAAGGGGTTGAGCGTGAAATCGCTCAGTCCGGTCAGTTCCGCCAGTGAGTGCTGCAGATGGTACATCAGTTCTAAGGCTCCCTGGCAGGTGTCTTCAGGCTGTGAAGGATGAAGATGCTCAAACGAGGGTAGGGCGGCTGTCTCTTCATTGATGGCCGGGTTGTATTTCATGGTGCAGCTGCCTAAAGGATAAAACCCGTTGTTCACTCCGAAATTGTTGGCACTGTGATTGGTGTAGTGGCGCACGACGGTCATCTCATCACATTCGGGCAGGGCGGCATCTGAGGCACGGCGCATCTCCGAGGGCAACGCATAGTCTGAGAACTCATTCTTCGGAAGGGTGAAACCGCGACGTCCTGCGTGCGACAACTCAAATATCAGATTTCCATATAACCTGTTGTTCATAGTTTGTCCTCCTTGATGATTTTTACTAATTCGTCTATCTCTGCTTTCGTGCGCTTCTCGGTCACGGCAAACATCAGCCGGTCATCGCCTACACGCACACCGCCTAAAATGCCGTGCGACAGCAAACGGCGTTGCAACGCTTCTACATCGCCTTGATAAGTGACGCAGAACTCATTGAAGAACGGTTGGTTGTAGGCGGGAGTCATCTTACCTGTCTTCAACAACTCATCGTAGAGGTAATGAGCGCCGTCGAACGAACGCTTGGCTACTTCTTTGACGCCCTCTTTGCCCATCACCGACAGATAGATGGTGACGAACAGGGCCATCAGACTTTGGTTTGAACAGATGTTGGAAGTGGCTTTCTGACGACGGATATGCTGCTCGCGCGCCTGCAAAGTCAATACAAAGGCACGTTGGCCGCGACTGTCTTTCGTCATGCCGACAATGCGACCGGGCATCTTGCGCATCAGTTTATCTGTGCAGCACATGTAACCTACCGACGGACCGCCATACGACATGGGGATGCCCAACGACTGTCCGTCGCCGACGGCCACATCAGCTCCCCATTCACCTGGGGTCTTCAACAAAGCCAAATCCGAGGCCACGCTGTTCATCACAAACAGGGCCTTGGCGGCATGACACAGATCGGCATAGCCGCTGTAGTCCTCGATGTTTCCATAGTAGTTGGGTTGTTGCACGATGACACCGGCCACTCCGCCTGCTGACAGTTTCTGCTCCAGATCGTTCTTGTCGGTCACGCCGTCAATCTCGGCAATGTGCTCCAATTCCACACCGTGGAAATGGGCGTAGGTCTCTACCACACGTCGGATCTTAGGGTCAAGGGTGGATGATAACAACACCTTGTTGGCTTTCTTCGACTGGTTGGCGGCCATCAGCATGGCCTCGGCGGTAGCGGTGCTGCCGTCGTACAGTGAGGCGTTGGAGATGGGCAGTCCCGTCAGTGCCGACATCATGGTTTGATACTCGAAGATATAGTGGAGGGTACCTTGCGAGATCTCGGCCTGATACGGGGTATATGAGGTCAGAAACTCCGAGCGCTCCACAATCTGGGGGATAATGCTCGGGGTGTAGTGGTCATAGACACCGGCTCCGGCAAACACGGTAAGTGTCTGGTTCTTCTTGCAGAGCGTCTCGAAATAACGCCGTATCTCCAATTCGCTCATCGACTCAGGCAGTTGGAAGTCACCCGTGAAACGGATGCTTTCGGGGATTTCCGAAAACAGGTCGTCGAGTCGTTCGACGCCTATCTTGTCGAGCATCACCTGAATGTCTTCCTCTGTCTGTGGAAAATATTTGTAATTCATTGTTTTTTTACTCTTTCGTCTTTTCCTCGTAAGCAGCGGCATCCATCAACTGGTCCAGTTCGGTCTTATCCGTCATCTTGACCTTGATGATCCAGTTAGCGAAAGCATCCTCGTTCACCAGTTCCGGTTGGTCGTTCAAATCCTCGTTCACTTCTACGACCACGCCACTGACGGGTGCGATAAGGTCGCTCGCGGCCTTCACACTCTCCACTGCGCCAAACTCGCTGCCGGCTTCCACCTCATCGTCCACTTCGGGCATATCCACATACACCACATTGCCTAATGCGTGTTGTGCATAGTCGGTGATACCGATAAAACCAAATTCTCCTTCTACTCTTACATACTCGTGCGACTCAGAATAATAGAGTCCTTCAATAACTTTTGCCATAATGATGATATTGTTTAATGATAGTCAGCCCCCCTCTTATCCCCCGAGCGGGATGTATGAATCGGGGCTTTTGTTTTACTTTTTTGGTAACTACTCCCTCCCCTTGGGGAGGGTCGGGGCTTTCGGGTTTCGAGATTTCAGGATGATAGCTTAGGAGTCTAAGCATTTCTCATACCTCTTACCTCATACCTCTTACCTCTTATAACGTTTCTCGTAGAACTTCTTCTTCACGACCACGCCGGGGAACGTCTTCTTGCGAATCTGCACCTCTACTTCTGTTCCTAATTTGCCGTAAGCAGTGTCTATCAACGCCATACATACGCTCTTGTCGGTCGAGATGGTGTGGTAACCCGTGGTCACCTCGCCAATCTTCACTCCGTCTTTCAGCACGGCATAACCATGACGGGGGATGGCACGGTCGTGCAACTCGATGCCCACCACTCGTTGTTTCACGCCTTCAGCTTTCTGTTTCGCAATGGCTTCCTTGCCGATGAATTCTTCCTTGTCCAACTTGCAGAACATGCTCAGGCCGGCCATCACAGGCGAAATCTCTGCCGACAACTCATCGCCATACAGGGGCAGGCCCACTTCAAAACGCAGGGTGTCGCGACAGCCCAGACCGCAGGGCTTGCAACGGCCGCTGGCCATCAACTTGTCCCAACAACGACGGATGAAGTCATGCGAACCGTAAATCTCAAACCCGTCCTCACCCGTGTAACCTGTGCGGCTCACTACGATGGTCTCGCCGTCAATGTTAAGATACTTGGCGGTATAGAAAACCAATTCCTTGCAGGCGATGCCTAACACTTCTTCGGTCACGGCCTCTGACAACGGACCCTGAACGGCCACCTGGCCATAGTAGTCGGAACAATGCTTCAACTCGATGTCAAAACCCTTGGCTTGTTGCTCCATCCATGCCACGTCTTTGTCGATGTTGGAGGCGTTGATGACTAAGAAATAGTCTTTCTCACCCATCTTATACACCAACAGGTCATCTACCGTGCCGCCATCTTCATACAGCATCATGCCGTAGAACACTTTGCCGTCCTCGGCGCCTGTCACATCATTGGTGAAGATGTGGTTCACGTAGCGCTCGGCGTCGAGGCCGCGGACGGTCACTTCGCCCATGTGCGACACGTCGAACACACCGCACGCCTCGCGCACTGCATTGTGCTCGTCGATGATGGTTGAATACTGGATGGGCATGTCGAAGCCACCGAAGGGCTGGATCAGGGCGCCCAATGCCACATGCTTGTCATACAGACAGGTTCTTTTGTTTTCCATATACTAAATTCAAGTGATGATTTCTATGTAGGGGTTGAGGGGTTGAAGAGCAGGTCAATCAACGGCTCTCTGCGCAGATGCAGGATGAGGTCGTTCAAATCTTCCGGCAAGACGGCCCGCAGACCGTCGGGGGTGAATGTCGCGCCTGTCAGCGGTTTGATGAGACCGGTGTCGATGTCGCCCGTCTGGAAATAGTCTCCTAACAGGTTGAGTGCTGCGATGCGGCCTCCGCGCACCTCTGCACGCACCTCGAAATGTCCCACTCCGTCGATATGCCCCGTACGTGTCACACTGTAACGGGGATTGCGCCCATAGATGAACTCATCGCTCAGATATCCCTGCTCGATGGTTTCTATCTCACGGACGGCTGCTTCGTCCAAAACGATTTCTCCGTCACACAGTTGTTGCTTGACCAATGTCTGAAACTCATCGATGCTGATGTCGAGGTAGTTTTTCAGAAGGGCGATATGTTGGCGCACGCTTTTCACACCTTTGCTCTCCAGTTTCATGGCGGGCGGGGTGATGGCGGCGGTCATGTGGGCCATGTCGGTGTCGAAAAGCATGGTGCCATGAACGATGCTGCGACCGGGGATATGATAGAAGGCGTTGCCCGATACTTTCTTGCCATTGATCAGGATGTCGTTGCGCCCCGTGGCTTTGGCTTCCACGCCCAACCTGAACAACACCAATGCTATCAAGTTGATGTAGCGGTTGAAGGTGAAATTCACGTTCTCATCATGGGTGATGTACGACAGCATCACATTGCCCATATCGGCATACACGCAACCGCCGCCGCTCTTCCTGCGATACATCTCGATGCCATGCGCACGGCAGTAGGCGGTGTTCACTTCCGATTCTATCACCTGGTTGCGACCGAAGATGACCGATGGCTTCACTTGCCACATGAAAAACATGTCGTCTGCCACAGCTATCCTACGGGCAGCATATTCTTCCATGGCAAGATAGAAACTCAGCCGCCGCGTCTGATGGTCCGGTAATGTGATATATCTCATAGATGCTTTCTGCCTTACTACCCTCACACTTCTCACCTCTCACCCCATTACCCCTTCTACATCATATCTCTTACCTCTTACCTCTTACCCCTTACCCCTTACCCCTTACCCCTCATCCCCCTCCCAAAACTCTGCAAATATACTCAAAAATATCTATACGGCCAACCTTTTCCGACGAAAAAAACGACCCCCGATAAAAATAAAATGAAAGCCGTTTCAGATTGTTCCTGAAACGGCCCTTTACGTTTTATTCCTTAAGCAAAAACGCTTTGAAATCTTCAAATTCTTTGCTCATCGGAACGCTCTTTTTCTCGCCTTCCATGAATTTTGCCAAACGGGCAGGTATTTCTATATCGCCACCGATAATGGCATCGGTCTTCTCTTTGAACTTCGCTGGATGGGCGGTCTCGCAGAATACACCGATTTCGCCAGGCTGCAACCCTTCTTTCAGGGCCTGATATCCACAAGCACCGTGGGGGTCGAGGATATAACCCGTGGCGGCATGGCACTCGCGCATGGCGGCCATAATCTGATCGTCACTGTAGGTGGCGCCGCTGATATGGGCGCAGATGCGCTCATGGCTGCCCCCGTACAGGTCGTACACGCGGGCGAAGTTGCTGGGGTCGCCCACGTCCATCGCGTTAGCCAGGGTCTGCTTACTGGGTTTCGGATTGTACTTGCCGCTCTGCAGATATTGATAGAAGATATCATTGGCGTTGTTGGCGGCGATGAAACGTTTCACGGGCAGTCCCATCTGCTGACCGAACAAACCGGCGGTGATATTGCCGAAATTGCCACTCGGCACGCAGATAACAAGATTGGAGCGGCCGTCGGCGGCTGTCGTCAACTGTCCAAGGCCTTTCATGCGGGCGTATGCATTGAAATAATAGAACGCCTGAGGCAGAAAACGGGCCACGTTGATGGAGTTGGCGCTCGTCAGGCGCATCTTCGCATTCAATTCGGCATCCATAAACGCGTTCTTCACCAAGGTCTGGCAGTCATCGAACACGCCGTCCACCTCGATGGCGGTGATGTTCTGACCTAAGGTCGTGAACTGGCTCTCTTGTATGCGACTTACCTTGCCTTTCGGATAGAGCACATAGACATGAATGCCTTCCACACCGAGAAAACCATTGGCCACGGCACTACCGGTGTCGCCACTCGTGGCCACCAGCACATTCACACGCTCTTTTCCTTCTTGACGGATGAAATACTGCAACAGACGGGCCATGAAACGGGCTCCCACATCCTTAAAGGCAAGCGTCGGACCGTGAAAAAGTTCAAGCGACCAGATGTCATCGGTCACCTTCACCACAGGACAGTCAAACGAAAGGGTGTCATACACAATCTGCCGCAACGATTCGGCATCCACGTCTTCACCGAAAAAGGCATCGGCTACCTGGTATGACAGTTCTTGGAACGACAACTCGTCGATATGGTCAAAAAAAGCTTTCGGAAGGGTCTTGATGCGCTCGGGCATATAGAGTCCACGGTCTTCAGCCAAACCTTTGACAACGGCTTTCTGCAGTCCTGCCAAGGGCGCCTGCTTGTTGGTGCTGTAATAGTTCATGTATGATGATTCGCTTCTTTGGTTTATGGCTTGCAAAGGTAATGGTTTTATGATAAACGACAAAATAAAACTTCGTATTTTATATTTGGAAGTTAAAGAAGTTAAGGAAGTTAAAGAAGTTAAGGAAGTTAAAGAAGTTAAGGAAGTTAAAGAAGTTAAGGAAGTTAAGGAAGTTAAGGAAGTTAAGTGCGAAGCATCAACGGTTCTTCTTATAACTCTTTACTGCCCATAAGCCCATCAGCAAACCGATGCCCGACAGGGCTGCCACCTGGTGCCAGATGCTCAGAAAACCGCCACCACGGATGAATACGGTGCGAATGGCATCGATGAAATAATGCATGGGGTTGACGTAGGTGGTCAGATACGCCCAGGAGGGCATCGAACGGGTAGGGGTGAACAGACCGCTCAAAAGCATGATGCAGACAACAAAGAACCACATGACAAAGACGGCCTGCTGCATCGTGTCGCTATAATTGGAGATAATCAGACCGAACGAGGAGAAAAACAACGCTAACAACATCGAAAGCAGGTAGATGAGCCACAGCGAACCAGCACAGGTAATGCCATACACCAGCCACGCTAACACCAGACTCACGGTCACGACAAAGAGGGCAATCAACCAATAGGGAATGAGTTTCGACAGGATAAACGACCATTTCGATACGGGCGTGACATTGATCTGCTCGATGGTGCCGGCTTCTTTCTCACTCACAATATTCAAGGTGGGCAGAAATCCGGTCATCAGCATCATCACAATGGCAAACAGTGCCGGTATCATATACAATTTGTAGTTTTGATGCTTGTTGTATAGCGTCAGTTGTGAATAACCACTCGCCGCTGGCAATTGCTGAATGGTGCTTGTCGTCGGGACGTTGAGGACATTGGGTGCGTTGGCTGAAAGATGTTGGCTGATTAACTGCGACAGATAGGCGCTGCCAATGGCTCCCTTGGTGCCGTTCACGGCGTTAGCGGCGATGAGCACGGATTGACGGTGGCCCGACTCCATGTCGCGCCCGTAATGCGGGGGGATGACCAAAACGATGTCGGCGCGGCTCCGTTCGATGTCTTGGATGGCGGCATCATAGGTGCCCTTCTGCCCGTTGAAGATAAAGTAATTCGATGCTTCGATGCTGTGGACGATTTGCTGCGACAGTGTCGAACGGTCTTCATCCACCACATCGACCACGATATTCTTCACCTCCTGGCTCATCACCCACGGCATCACACACATGATGACGATGGGAAACATGATGATGAGCTTGGGCAGAAATGCGTTGCGGCGTATTTGCAGAAACTCTTTATGGATGAGATATTTCAATGTCATAAGCCTTCTACTCTAATCTTTTATTAAACTTGGCCAGGGCGACGGTCAACAGTAAAATGGTCATTCCCGAGAGAATGGCTACCTCGCGCAGCACGTCGCCGATGCCCACACCCATAATCATCAGCTTACGCATCGCCTCGATGTAATAGCGGGGAGGAACCACGGCCGAGATCCATTGTAAAATGGGCGGCATGGATTCCACGGGAAACAACATCCCCGACAGCATGACGATGGGCATCAACAGCACCATGGCCGACATCAGCAGGGCGACGAGCTGTGTGCGGGCCACATTCGAGATGAGCAGTCCCAAGGAGAGGGCCAGCAGGATGTAGATGGTGCTCACGACGAGAATCCAGAAGAGTGAACCCTGGAGTGGCACGTCGAGCACATAGCGCGACATCAATAATATGGTGATGAGAATGGCGAAGGCCAAGACCAAATAGGGGATGGCTTTAGCGACGATAACCAGCAAAGGACGGACGGGTGAGACCAACAGCACTTCCATGGTGCCTTTCTCTTTCTCACGGACAATGCTCACCGAGGTCATCATCGCGCAAATCAGCATCAGCAGCATGCCCATGATGGCGGGCACAAAATTGTAGGCGGATTTCATCCGCGGATTGTAAAGCATCTTGGTGTTGACCATACCACCCTGCATGTTGGTCAGCACGCCTGTTGCGTAGGTGGTCCACTGTTGCGCCATGTTGGGGTCGCTGCCGTCAACCATGAGTTGGAGGCCGCTCTTCTTCGATGCGTAGTCTTGTCCGAAGATGATGGCCAGGTCGGCGCGTTGGTCGCGTATCATCTGTTCGGCTTCTTTCGGTGTGGAGGCGGTGGCGGTGAGGGTGAAGTATTCGGAGGCGGACAGACGGTCAACCATGGCGCGGGTGGTGTGGTCCATCTGAGAGGTGACCACCACCGTACGCACATCCTTCACGTCGGTCGAGATGGCAAAACCGAAGATGAGCATCATCGCGATGGGCATGCCAAAGAGGATGAGCATCGTGCGCTTGTCGCGAACGATGTGCTTGGTTTCTTTGATGACAAAATTGAGTAGCTGTTTCATGCTTTATCCGTCTCTTTCGGCTTTTCTCGCCAAGTAGGTGAATACGTGGTCCATGTCGGGTTGGTTGAACTGTCGTTTCAACGACTCGGGACTGCCCATGGCACTGATCTTACCGTCAACCATGATGGAGATACGGTCGCAATATTCGGCTTCGTCCATATAATGCGTGGTCACAAACACGGTGATGCCACGGCCTGCCGCTTCGTAGATGAGCTCCCAGAACTGTCGGCGGGTGGCGGGGTCCACACCGCCGGTTGGCTCGTCAAGAAACACGACGCCCGGCTCATGGAAGATACTGACCGAAAACGCTAACTTCTGTTTCCAACCTAAGGGCAGCGACGACACAAGGTCGTTCTGGTGATCCTCAAACCGCAGACGGTGCAGCAATTCAGCGGTCTTCTTCTTGATGTCATCGTCACGCATCCCGTAGATGCCTGCAAACAGACGGATGTTTTCTGCTACAGTCAAGTCTTCATACAACGAGAATTTTTGCGACATATAACCGATATGTTTTTTGATTTGTTCGTGCTCGGTGCAGATGTCGAAGCCCGCCACTCTACCGCTGCCGCTCGTGGGCTGGTTCAGACCGGTCAGAATATGCATGGCGGTGGTCTTGCCTGCTCCGTTGGCTCCCAAAAAACCGAAAATCTCGCCTCGTTTAACACTGAAACTGATGTCATCCACAGCATGGAACGACCCGAAGGCTTTTACCAAATGTTCCACCTCTATCACATTCTCATCCACCTGCTCTTTCATGTCACCGTGCTTGATACCCGGAGGGTTGAAGATGTCGGCAAAACGGTCGAGTATGATGTCGGGGGTGTCAATGCCACGCACTCTTCCTTGGTCGAGGAAGGCTACACGCTCGCAACGCCGCACTTCATCCAAATACGGCGTGGCGGCCACAATGGTGATACCGCGTTCTTTTAACATCGACAGCATATCCCAAAACTCCTTGCGGCTCACAGGGTCAACACCGGTCGTCGGCTCGTCTAAAAACAACACGCTGGGGGAGTGGATGAGGGCGCACGACAAAGCCAGCTTCTGTTTCATTCCTCCGGAAAGCGCGCCGGCCTTGCGGTCTTTAAACCGCTCTATCTGCGAGTAGATGGCTTTCACACTGTCGTAGCCGGCTTCGACGGTCGTACCGAACAGGGTGGCGAAAAAGTGCAGATTCTCCGCCACGGTCAGGTCTTGATATAACGAAAACTTGCCCGGCATATAACCTACTCTGCGGCGTATCTCTTTCATCTGGCGCACCACGTCGAAACCATTAACAAGGACACTCCCTTGGTCGGCCAAGAGAAGGGTGCATAGGATGCGAAAGAGCGTGGTCTTCCCCGCACCGTCGGGACCTATCAGTCCGAACAGCTCACCCGGCTTCACCGACAGCGACACATCATCCAATGCCGTCACCCGCCCATACGATTTCGATACATGACTGACTTCAATACTCATTTCCTTGAGATTGCGAAAAATACGTTCTATTATTTCAGAAACATCAAAATTAGATTTTTTGGATATAAGAATTTTTGGATAATTATTCTCATTATTCCCATTTCTTTCCTAACCCCAATTCAACATTCAACATTCAAAATTCACAATTCTTCATCGCCGCAGGCGACAATTCAACATTCAACATTCGTCATTCACCATTCAAAACTTCACCTCCCCGTACATTCCGATTTTGATGTAACCGTCGTTCTGGACGGCTATTTTCACCGCATACACTAAGTCGGCGCGTTCGTCATCGGTCACGATGGTCTTAGGGGTGAACTCGGAGTGGTCGCTAATCCACGTCACTTGTCCCTCATACGCCTTCTTCGCACCGTCGCCATAATCGGCAAAGACGGTCACCTTCTGACCTACCTTCACTTGCTGCAACTGACTTGATGTGAGGTAGGCTCGGATGAAGAGATGCTCGGTGTCGGCCATCTTCAAAAGGGGCTTGCCGACGCTGACAAACTCTCCACGCTCCACATATTTCTCGATGATGGTACCGCCGATGGGGGCAGTAATGTCGGCATTGGCTATCTGGTCGTCCAATTGTCGTTGTTGGGCGTCAATACCTTCCATCTGGGCGTCAATACCTTCCATCTGGGCGGCGATGCCAGCACCCTGCTCGGTCAGACTGGCGTTGGCACTTCTTATCTGGTCGCTCGTGGCTTCCAACTGCCGCTCTAAAACTTGGATTTGGTAGTCAATGTCGTCCAACTGTTTGCGGGCCACGGCTCCGTCTTTCACCAATTCGGCAAAACGTTGGCGCTCACGTCGTGCGTTGGCTATCTGCTGACGGATGGAGGCTACTTGCTTCTCCAAATCGAGTTGCTGACTGTTGGTCGCTTGGCGCGAGGAACCCAACTGCCGTTTGTTGGCAGCGAGTTGGGTGCGACTGCTGGCCAGTTGTTGCTTTTTCTGCGTCAACTGATAGGTGTCTATCTGACCTATCAGGTGGTCGCGTTCCACGGTCTGTCCTTCTGTTGCGTCAAACTGTTTCAACTCGCCTGTCGCTTTCGCCGAGATGGTCACTTCTGTAGCCTCGAAGGTGCCTGTGGCATCGTACGATTTTTCTTTGTCTCCGCACGATACCGTCATCACGGCAGCGCAAAACAATGACAACATGTTGATAATTACTGTCTTTTTCATATCGTTTGATTTTATACATCTCCCCCCCTTAACTCCTTGGTAATGGCTCATTAACTCCCCCCCC
>CAMJFC010000074.1 GCA_946404865.1 uncultured Prevotellaceae bacterium | reverse complement strand
GAGGCTCACTTTGACAAGAAGAAATTCTCCTCAAAGCAGTTCCAGGATATGTGGAGGAAAATCAACCAACAGACATACTACACGGTTGATTTCAAGACAGACGAACTGATAGAGAAAGCAGTTGTTGCACTCGACCACCACCTTATAGTATCAGAAATACGTATTGAGGTGGTAGAAGGTACGCTGGGCGATGAAATTAAGAATAAGGAGAAGCTGCAACAGGGTGAGGCCATGAAGATAAGCGGCACTCATACACAGAATGTACGTGAGCTTATCGGCAGTCGTGTAAAGTACGACCTTATCGGCAAACTGGTGGAGAACACTGGCTTAACACGCCGTGCTATCGTCACCATCTTGCAGAAGATAAGCCCGAGGACATTCCTTCAGTTCCAAAGCAACCCGGAAGAGTTTATCATCAAGGCTGGCAACATCATCAATGAGTGCAAGGCCATCGCCGTCATCGAACATGTTAAATATCACAAACTCAATCATGAGTTTGACAGCGACATTTTCAGTGCTTCTGCACTGAAAGGTCGTCTTGGCGTGAACGCGATGGAATCACAAAAGTCTCTCTATGACCTTGTCGTGGTTGACTCACAAGGCGTTGAGATGGATTTTGCTAATCAATTAGAAACTCGTAACGAGGTGGCTGTCTATACGAAACTGCCAAACGGTTTCTATATCAACACACCTGTTGGACACTATAATCCTGACTGGGCTGTAGTATTCCATGAAGGTAGTGACATTAAGCACATCTACTTCGTAGCTGAAACGAAAGGCTATGACAAGGATAGCCTGAAGGACTACCGACGAGCGGAAAGCGTGAAGATAGAATGTGCAAGTCGGCACTTCGCCACAATCTCAGATAGCCACGTCACATACGATGTCGTAAAGGACTACAATGAGCTGTGGGATATTATCACAAAGCCATAAGAATGTGACTCAGTTTGTAATAATATTTTGGGCGGAAACTGCAATATTTTGCAAGTTTCCGCCCGTTTATTTCCTCATTGATTATTTATTCAACCTTCAATGATTTTCAATCATTTGTATTTTGTCGGATAAAAGAACATCATACAAGACTTTCAAAACCTCGAATGATGCTAACCCTTATCCTCTCCCTTTTACTCGTACATCTGATAGAAGCTGCCCATGTCGATTTTGAAGAAGGTGGACTTCTTCTGACGCATCAAGATGTAGTTGACGGTTTCGTCGGTGGACATGTGACTGCAGTAGATGTCGAGGCCGTTCTTGCCCTTGACCACGGCGAGAACTGACGGCTCCATGTATTCGTCGGGGTCGTAACTGGACCAATAGACGCGGTGCTCTTCCTGCACCACCTCACAGGTGTCGGTCCAGATGGTGACGTCGTTGCCCTTGGCAAGCACCCACGCAGCAATGCCGTATTTATCGTTGGGCTTCGTGCGCATCACGCCGAGCTGATATTCGTCGTCGCCGATGATGTGGCTGACGCGGTTCTTCTCCACTTTAGCACCGACAGCTTCCTCCACCTTGGCAATGACCTCCTTGCTGAACTGCGGTTCATCGGGGTCTTCGGTGGTGGTGGAATAGAACGATATGATGCTGTGGCTCTTCAGATAGTCCGCTCCCACGATGATGCCGTAGGTGTATTCCATCGGGATCAATTCGCCCTCGGGCAACACATCGCCGTGGGACGTCATGTAGTAATTTATTTCTTTGGGATCGGCATAGCTGAACAATTGCCCTTTCATGTCATCGGCCGACTTATAGACGTATTGGTTGAGGTAACTGGTGTCGTGGTCGAGTTTCGGGTTCTTCTCCTCCTGATAGGTGATGCCGTAGGCTTCCTCGCCCATGATGAACTGGGTGTATTTCTCGGGCGATGTTTTCAGCACCTTGCCCCCATCGATGATGTCGCCCTCATTGAACGGGGCGAAGAGCGGCTCTCCCCTGAGGCACACGGCGAAGACGGGGGGCACGTCCTCCTCTTCCCATGCGCTCTTTGCCGCGCTCTTGTCTGCGCTCTTGTCTGCACTCGTTTTGCTTTCTGATTCACCCGCAGCGCCAGCTGCTTCCTTGCCTTTTGTGCATCCCATGGCGACGAGGGCCATAAAAGTGATGAAGGCACTTGCCAATAACATTATTCTTTTCATGTCTGTCAGGTTAATAAGTTGTCGTTAAAAAGGGGGAAAACTATCGCGTGAGCGAGAATTTCAGACTGAGACCGAAGTCGCTCGTGACCGTGGGATAGCTGTTCGATGACAGCAGCGGCGTGTTGGTCTGACGGTCGAAATAGAAGGTCATGGTGAGCAACTTAGACAACGTGTAGTCGGCTTTGAAGGAGAACTTAAACGCTGTGTTGCCCGACGAGGCGGAACTGGCCATCGAGGCGATGTCGCGACTGATGTTGGCCTGCTTGCGGTAGGAGAGGTCGAAACGCAGGTTGAGGTCGTGGTTGAAGCCCGACGTGTTTTTGTTGTTGCTGTTCGTTCTCGACGAACTGCCTTTGCTATCGTCGTCGGAGTCGCCGCCCTTGTTTTTCTTCGCATTGTTCTTCACCATGCGCTTGCTGCCACCGAAGAGACGGTCGAAACTGAAGTCGTTGATTTTATAACCCATGCCCACAACCCAGTCGTTCGAGGTCGCCTCGTTGATCTGCACACTCGTCATGCTGAGGTTGATGACGCGTGTGCTGCGGTATTCCAATTTGAGACTCATGTTGTTGAGCAACGTGACATCGATACCCATCAGCGGCGCGAACGACTCGTTGATGCTGACGGTGGAGACATTGAACATGCTGCTCGGCACGGGATTGCCCGTGGTGGCATCGTTGACGAAACCGAGACCGTTCATATACTCCTGCCAGGTGCTGTACGACGCGTAGGAACCGACGGCATAGACACTCTTATAGGAGTGGCTCAGGGTGACGCTCTTGAAATGGTCGCGGAACCACGGCAACTTGCCCAGTCCGCTGTAGCGCAACGTCCAGTTGGGCAACATCTTGGCCAGCGAGGGGAAGATGCTGAGCGACTTGCCGCTCATCGAGGTATAGGCGGAGAGGAAGGCCGGCACCATCACATCGGCACTGTAGGGATTGACTCCTCCGTTCTCGGGATTGAACGTCTGTCCGGCGAGCGGCGTTCCGTTGGGATAGACGGCTCCGGCATACTGTGCCTCTACCCGCTCGCGGAAGGATGCCAACGAGTTGCAGAACTTCTCGAACGTGGCGGAATGATAGCCGTTGTTGGCATCGCCGATGCTCTCGAAGGCACTGCCTAACGAGATGGTGGTCATGGAGAACATACCGCTCTGCGTGGTCGGCATGCCCTGATACATATATTGTATGCGCCGGGCCGTGGTCATGGTGCGCGAGGCGTTGAGGTCTATTTTGAGTTCGCGCACCGGCTCGAGCGTCATGCGCAACTGCAAGTCCTCTGACTTATTGGTGGTTGCCGCCTCGGCCGACAAACCGTCGGTATAGAGCCAGCCGTTGTCCACCGCCTTGTCCAAGAAACTGTCGTCGATGAAGCCGAAGGCGAAGTCAAGACCCGGCGAGAGCACATCGCCACGACGCTGTCCGAAGGCGTCGCCCACGGTGTGCATGAATCCCGGCAGTGTCATGGCATATTGATTGTTGTAGGTGAAACTGACACTGCGCACCATCATCAGCACACGTGCCAGGCACTGCGCCGTCTTATACCATGCTTTGTCTTCTAACGGTTCTTTCGGTGTGACGGTGATCTTGAAGGTCATGGTCGTATCGCTGGTGTTATAAACCATGATTTTATTCTCGTCCACCTTCTTGTATTTCACCTTCACCGTCTTGCCGTGCTTATCCTTGGCGGTGACGGTCAGTCGTTTGGTCTTCTTGTTGTGCGTGATGACGGTCGTGGTGTCGGCCTTGATTGTCACCTCTTTTTCAAAACTCTTCTTGTTCTTGGGCAGTGCATTCTTGGGGTCGTCCTTGTCATCACCTTTGGCGTTCTTGCTACCCTTGATGTTCTTGCCGTCCTTGGCAGCCAAGCCGTCCTTGGCGTTTTTGTCGTTTTTGTCGTCTCTGCCTCCTTTCATCTTCTGCCCTTTGGATTTCTTTTCAGGTGTGCGCTGTGTCTTGTTGAACCGTTCGTTGGTCTTCTTGAGGAAGGGCACGTGGTCGTAGAGCTTCTGCAGGTTGAATGTGCCGTTGAGTTTGTATGTACGGTTCGAGTTGATGGTATGTCCGAGCGTGGTTCCATCCTCGAGGTCGGAACCGCGCACCCATGAATAGGTGGCTTGGTAGCCTGCGTCGGCATTGACCCAGTCGAAGGCCGGCAACAGGTTGAGCGGCAACTGATAGGTGACGTTCACACTCTGGTTATAATCGCGCGGTGTGCCTAAGTGTTTGATGGAGGTCCACACCGAGTCTTTCCATGCCTGATACTCATCGGGATAGAGGTCTTTATTGACGGGTGTGTAGGGTTCCTCTATCTCGGCGTTGGTGGCACTCTGGAAATTGGCATGGAGGTTTTTGGTGAGGTCCCAACGCAGTGAGAACTTACGGTTCCAGGTGAACTGCTCGCTGAAGCGCAGGGGGATGCTCGACGTCTCCATGCTCTCCATGTCACGCTCTTGCAGTTCGTTGTAAATACGTGAGATCTCGGTGTCGAACGAGACGTTCTGCGGCAACCAGTTGAGTCCGAAGCGCTTGAGGATTTCCACCCATTTCGACTTGCTCTTGATTTTCTTGAAGGGCTCCCAGGCCTTATAGACGGGCGTCCACGAATAGTTGAGCGAGCCTCGCCATTGGTCATCGTTCTCATAGACGGTGGTCTGACCGCTGGTATGGCGGTGTGAGTGACTGTAGGAGAAGGAGAAGTTGGCGGGGTCGTAAGGCATGGGGTGACGTTTGTTGCCGATGCCCACACGCACGTTGGAGAGCGAGAAGTTGGTGTTGACCACCTTACTCACGGCGATGTCCTCGATGCTGTCGCGCTCGTGGGTACTGCCGGCCGCGTCGAGCGCGTCTTTGAGTTCCATGTCGGTGTCGAGGGGGTTATACTTCGGACGGTCCCACTCTTTCGACACGGAATAGTAGAGGGGTGCCGACACCTTGGCCTTATCGGGGAAGAACTTACCTAATTCCAGACTGGTGGTCACGCTGTAGTTCATCTGGTTCTCGGTGGAGCGCTGCATGACGCCCTCCTCCAGTCCGCCGAAACCCTCGGTCAGGTATCTGCCCGTCACATTGAGCGTACCGAAATCGGACAGTTGCATATTGAGCACACCCTGTGCGGCCCATCCGCCTTCGTTGTTATATTCCTTCAGTCGCAGTTCGTTGACCCACACCTCGCCCGACTTCACCTCGCCCGACAGGTTGCGCACACCGATAATCATGGTTTTCACTTCGCCGAGGGTGGGGTTACCCACGATGCTTAGTTTGTTGCCGGGACGGTCCTCGTCATAAGCGGAATAGACCTGGTTGAAGGAGGCCAGTCCGTCGGCCTTGGCGATGTTGCGCTGTTTCTTCAGGCTGGTGAAGATGCTGAGGGGGATGTCGAGCATATTCTCCTCGGGCCATACCGACTGACGGTCGTTGGTGGAGTATTTGTTGTAGATGCCGGGGGCGGTCAGTTTGAGCGGTATCTCATACTCGTAATAGTTGTTCTTGTAGTCGCTGCCCAAACGGATGAAGACGGCCAGTTGGTCGTCGGAGAGGTTGGTGGTGTTCTCGAGCATGGCGTTGGCATGCACGTACATCTGCAAACGCTTGTATTGTCTGAGGTCGAGCGTGGTGTTCTTATAGACGCACTTCGACTCGCCTGTGCCGAGGTGGGTCACCACCATGTTGAGGGCCTGCTCGTTGCTCTCCACCAACTGGGGCTGGGTGGGGTCTTGCTGACGCGAGATGCCCGGAGGCAGCACGTAGTTGACGGGCAGTTTCTCGCTGTTCTCCTCGATATTGACGGCACTCACGGCCATGTGTCCGGCGTTCGACGCGCTGGTGGTCAGGTTTTGTGTATAGACGCGCCACTCGCCACGCACGAGGTCGAGGGTTCCGAAACGGAGCACGATGGGTTTCTGGAAACCCGTGAGGAACATACGCATGAAGCGGATGGACGAAAAGTCGGAGATGTTGCCTTCACGCTCCTCATACTGGTCGAGGGGGATGCGGAACTGATACCACGTGATGTTATAGGGTTCGCCGTCGCGTCCCTTACCGCTGTATTCGCGGCTGTCAACGATGAAGTTGCGCCCCACGACCATGTCTTCAGGTCGCAGCGACACGTGATACTGGAAGTATTTCTCGTATTCGTTGAGGGTGTAGTCTTGGTTGATGTCCTCCACGTCGGGCGTGGTCTTATACGAGGTGTCGTAGCTCTCGGCACGGGTGTCGGAGTCGGGCGAGTTGCCTTGCGGATTGTTGATGCGCTTGTAACGCTGGAGGATGGAGGCTTGCACCTGGTCGTAGTCGCTGCCACGGAAGTAGTGGTAGTTGTCGTTGGCGGGGTCGGCCCAGATGGAATCGAAGACGGCTTGCGACACCTTGCCTTGGATGGCGGTGAGGAAGTCCTGGTAGGAGGCGTATGCCCGCTCCTCGTCGTCGTTGAGTCCGTTGAATCCCACGTCCTGCAACTGACGTGAGCCGGGCGATGTGGCGAAGCCGTTGGGGTCGGTGGCCTGAACGGGTATCTTACCCCACTGGGTGGTGGTGAAGGTGCCGTTGCCATCGACGGGCATGCAACTCTCGTTGAATTTCTTTCCGTCGCGCAGCACATCCTCGCTCACCTCGCCAAGGTTGATGTAGAAGTCGCCGCCGTACTCATGGGCGTCGGCCTGCTCATTGGTATAGACGAAGGGGTCCATGAGCCAGAACTCCACATACTCGATATTGGCGGCCTCGAAGTCGTTGGTGTCGAGTTTGCGCATCATACCGCCCCAGTTGTTCTGCGGCGAGGGCAGGTGTCCTAACTCGTCGAGGTTGGGGTTGAAATTATAAGGTCCGCGCTCGTCGGGATAATAGGCGAGGTTGAGCACGGGCAGTGTGGAGGTGGCTCCGCTGTAACTGCTCTGGTCGCGGTTGGGGAACAGCTCGCGCACATAAATCTCGCGCACATAGTGGTTGGAGAGCTGCTTGAGGTCGCTCTTGATGTGTCCGGGGGTGAGCGACGAACTGCGGCGGGTGAAGAGCGGGTCGATGTTATACCATGCCAACAGAGAACGGTTAAAACCGGCGGTCAGACCCGACTTGTCCTTGCTCTCCGGGAACAGGGAGGGGGTGCTGGAGATGATCCACGACGTGGGACCCGACACGTCGATCGCATTTTTGGTGTTCTCGAAGTCGTCGAGATACGAGGCGTTGTCCTGGGTGCCCGACGCCTGCCCTGCGATGAGTTGGGCAAACTCGGCCTTGAACGAGATGTTGGAAGGTTGCGTGAGATGCAAGAGCGGTATCTTGTCGAGCATATTGGTGAGCCACTGGCTCTCTTTCTTCCAGTTGAGGTTGACACCCCAGATGGTGTTGTTCAGGGGTTCCGAACCCATGGTCACCTTGGTGGTGAGTGCCTGTTCGCTCAGGTGCTGGATGGTACCGCTGAGTTGGAAGTCTTTCGAGAAGTCATACTGCCAGTTGAGGCCTATCATCGTCTTCCGTTGTTGCCCGTAGTCGGTGTTGCTCTCGAACGACGCGCTGACGGGTGTCTGGGCGTCGATGATGCTCTGGTTGATGATGGTGACCTCGCCCGCTGAGTAATCCACGGTATAGTCCGACCCCTCGTTGAGTTCCACTCCGCCGGCGGTCACCTTGACCGAGCCCTGCGGCACGTTGTAGGCACCAAGGGAGATGACATTCGACGAGGAACCGCGGAACTGTCCCACAAGCAGGTATTTATCCTTCTCGGCGGTCTGTTTGGCCACGGTCTTGGTCGAGTCGTAGAGTTCATAGAAACAGTATTTGTCGGCGATGTCTGAAGCCACACCTTTCGACACGAGGAACTGATAGAGGTATTCACCGAAAGGCTCTGCTTCGGGCAGGAACACACGTCCGTTGCTCACGGTATAGCCTTCGACGAAGTCAAAATAGCCGTTGGGGTGGGCTTTGTTGTTATTGTCCAGACGGTCGGCTCCCAAGTCCCAAATGATGCTCTTGTCTTTGACCTGTGCCTCGGGGATGTAGGAGAGATAGACACCGGCGGTGTCGCTCTGGTATTTCACATCGAGCCGGAATTTGTCTCTCTGCACCTGCGACGCTAAGTAATAGACGTTTTTCATCATCAGGTCCCAGTTGCCCTGATTGGGGTTGTTGCTGGTGTTTTTCAGGGCTTTGACGAAGAGACATTTGCTCACATCGGTGATGTCGGAGGCGAACTCACCCACCTGGTAGGTCACGCCGCCTGAGGTGTATTCGAAGGCCACAGCAAGCACCTGGTCGGTCTGGAGCGGGGTCTTGAGCGAGATATAACCCAAGGCGTCGTTGAGGGTATATTCGGAGGAGCTGAGCAACCGTGCGCGCTCCAGTTTCTCATAGTCGGTGCCACCCACAAAACCGCTGATGCCGTCGAGCACAGTGGTGGTCTGGTTGATGTCGCGGGCATCGCCATAGGTGCCCACAATCTCGCCATACTCGGTATTGGCGCCATTGGCAGGCACGGAGAAGCCCAACGCGCTCCAACGGGTGTTGTGTATCCGCTCGTTTTCGCCCAAGTCGGTGAGCGCCACGATACTACGGGTGTTCGAGGTCGTTCCTGTCTTATTGGTCACCCACACCTCTACACGGTTGATTTTGAAACCGGTGGTGAGGTTGGGCAGTGTCCTCATGGCTCCGTCGTAACGGGCGCGGAACTCATGCGAGAGGAAGAAGTGGCGGTTTTCCTCGTAGTTGGCCACATCAATCTCGAAGGGCGTGAGTTGTACGCCGCCTTTCGACGACACGCTGTTGGAGTTGGACTTCTTCTGCGAGAAGACGGTCTGCAACTTGAGTTTTCCGAACTGCATGTCGGTGCGCAGTCCGAAGAGCGAGGAGGCGCCTCGGACAAGCGATGAGTTGGATGGGAAGGAGATATTACCCGCCTCGACCAGCTTGATGATTTCGTCCTCTTTTCCTTCGTATTTCAGTTTAAGGTTCTGCGTGTCGAAGTCGAACGTGGCATCGGTGTTGTAGTTGAGGTTCATGTTGACCTTGTCGCCCACTTTACCGTTGACGTTGAGGTTGATTTTCTCATCGAAGTCGAAGGTGGTGGTGTTGCGGTTGCGGATGGGCAACGAGGGGTTGTCGATGCTCTTGATGGTGGCACCCATCTTGAGTTCGGCCGTTCCCTGTGTCTTGATACGCACACCGCCGGGACCGAAGATTTTCTCTGCGGGTCCGAGGTCGAAGTGCATATCGGTGAAGTCGAATTTCTCCTTGCCTTTATTGGCTACCACCTCTTCGTTTTTCGATTTGAAATAACGGTAGAACTCCTGGCGGTCGCGCCATCTGAAATATTCCTCGGGGGTCATCATCAGTGGGGCGTCCACCCATGTGCCGCCGATTTTATTGCCGATGATATAGCGGTCGATGGTATCGTTGTAGATGACTTCCTGCTTCAGGTTGTCGGGCCGTTTCAAGTCGGTGGGGTTCTGCTCCAGGTCATCGACGGTGACGGGCACGGTGCGCTGTATCTTCCACCGGGGGTTGAGCAGCGAGTCGGGGATGTCCTCATCCTCGATAATCACGTCGGGCATGGTGATGCGCTTGGTGCTGTCGGGGGGGGCGGTCTCCCCGGCAACCCTTCCTGAGGATGGCAAAGCCTCCCCGCTACTCCCTGCTAAGGAGGGCAAAGTCTCCCCCCGAGTATGCTTGCTGGTGCGGATGGCATCCGGGGCTGCCGTTTTCGTTTGTTCATGGGCAGAAGACATCTGCGCCGGAGCTGTTCGCAGCCCCGTCATCACATTGCCCGCCACCATCGTGATGACGCACAATAATAACGCTAATGTTTTCAGCCTATGACCTTTCATAACTTTTTGAAGGTTTAGGGTTTCCTGCCTCGAAGCTATTCACTCCCCTCCCTAAAGGGAGGGGCTGGGGGAGGGTCTTCTATTTTATCATCTTTAAAGCCAGTTTTACCACCTGCTCAACGGGCAGGTCGGGCTGGGCCTTGAGGATGTCGGTGACCACCTTGGCAGAGGGCGCGGGCGAGAATCCGAGCATGGTGAGCGCACTCACCGCCTCGTTCTTCACCTCACTGTTCACCACCGGTCCTTGTTCCGCACCTGCCACAGCATGGAACTCGTCGGCGATGCCGCTGGCCACAATCTTGTCCTTCAAATCAACGATGATACGCTGGGCCGTACGCAGGCCGATGCCTTTGACACTCTTGAGCATCTTCTCATCGCCCGACGCAATCACATTGCACAGGTCCTTGGGTGTGGTGGCGGAGAGTATCATACGCGCGGTATTGGCGCCCACGCCCGAAACGGTGATGAGCATCCGGTAGAGTTCACGCTCCTGTTTTGACGCAAACCCATAGAGGGTGAAAGAATCGTCGCGCCCGCCCGTTGTGAGCTGTTCTTGCAC
Source organism: uncultured Prevotellaceae bacterium (assembly GCA_946404865.1). GTDB lineage: Bacteria > Bacteroidota > Bacteroidia > Bacteroidales > Bacteroidaceae > Prevotella. The sequence continues at coordinate 3,714 of CAMJFC010000074.1, read as the reverse complement.
GAAGAGTTTCACCTCTTTTTTGCCTTGTACGGCCGAATAAGTATTGAGCGAAATGTTCAGCGCATACCCTACCCCAGCCGCCTCGATGACGGCCAGCGCAGGGGTCAGTTCTGTGAGTTCGCCCCTGATGTAGTCTATCATTATAACTTAAAATTTTGTATATACGTAATGATAAACGACAAAAGGGGCGGTTTATTGTATTTTTCACATGACAATCTTCACCACGTCGTCGGCCACGCGCAACACGTAAGTGCGGCCTTCCGGCTGTGCTGTCTGCAAGGTGGCACCGGTGGCGACCGACTGCCAGCGGAGGATGCCGTTGAGGTCGTAGAGGGCTACGGGAGTGCCCTTGGCCACGCCGTCGAGCGTGATGACTCCTCCGTCAGCACGCCATGACCAAGCACGCTGGCTCACCTCCTCTATGCCGGAGACATCGAACTTGGCATTGACGACGACCCTGTAGCACGATGGCACGGCAAAGTTGATGGTGTTGCCCTCCACCTCGGTGACGTTGACGGTGCCGTTGGCTTGTATGGCCTGCATCTGCCATCCTTTGACGGCCATGGGACCGTGACTCTCGCCGCGCAGTGTGACATTGCGGTTCTGGAAGAACTTGCCATCGAAGCGCCCTTGGGTGAGGGGGATGTCGTTGAAGAAGATGTCGATGCCGTCGAGGTCTGTGTCGGTGGCCGTCATGTTGACCTGCATATTGACCAGTGAACCCAACGAGTAGTAGTTGGCGATGTGCTGATAGCAGTAGTTTGTGCGCTGGCTCACCCAGTTGCGGGCATTGTTGAGTTCATCGTTGTAGTTGGGCCACCAACGGTTGATGAGTTCGCGGTGATAGGGATATTCGAATTTTATCTTCTCGTACATCGGGTCCCAGATGGCGCGTATGCCTTTGGAATTGAGGAAGTCGCCCATATAGACGGCGGCACGGTCGATGAACTCGCGTTTGAAGTCTTCATCCTCCATGAGCCGGCGGAAGAGACGGGTGTGGTCGTATTGGTTGGCCCAAGAGCAACTGCTGTCATAATTGGGGTCGTGAAGCCACTCCAAGGTCTTGTAGTTGGAGGGGTGGTTATAAAGTCCCATGCCGAAGTCGGTGTCCTTGACGATCCAACGCCAACGGCCTCCCTCGGTGCGCGGACGCCACATCACGATGTTATTGCCAGGGAAGTCGCGGTTGCTGTAATAGAGGTTCAGAATCATCAGGTTCATAAATTCGGTGCAGTCCATCCACTGGTCGTATTCGGCCTTGGTGTGCCCGTGCTCGGCATAGAACGCCTTGAACTGGTTGTAGTTCTCCCAGTCGCCCTCTTTCAGTTCGTTCCAGTTCTCAAACATATCGAGGTCTTCCAACCCGTCGTAGTGGGTATAGATATTGTCTTCGTTGGAACGCTCGCGGATGTTGAGCATGCCTCTGTACACACCGTTGATGTAGATGATGGCGGGACTGTAAGCCTGCCAGTCTAAATCGACATGCTCGGCCATCGACCGCTGCATGATGGCGTCGCGCTGGTAGAGGTAGTCGAAATCATTGCCGGAGTTGCGCAGCACGAGCGACTTGAAGTCGGTGACGCCGGGCCGCTGGTCGGGGAAGAACTCATATTCGAATCGTTTGGTGCCAAACCGTTTGTGGGCATAGATGGCTAATGATTTGAGCATACTGGTACGGGTGGCGCCGCCTTGTATGCGTGTCTCGCAGAGTTGGTTGAGTGCGCTGGGTGTCCCCTCGCCTTCGAAATACTCGATGTTGATGGGGCGGCGCCAGTCGAACTCATAGTTTTTCTTTCCGTTCTGATAGGTGCCATCGACATAGATACCGATTTTCGGGTCGTTGAAATACTTATTGTCGGTGACGATGGAGATGACGGGGAGCGTCACCTCGCGGTTGTGGAAGAGGTAGGACTGCGTGGCGGCACGGGGCGAGAGCCAGCCGTCGCAGAAGATTTTCGCCCTGACCACACGGTTGGTGTTGATGACGATAGGCGAGGAATAAAGGGGACTGGTGCGTGTAGGCTCGCTGCCGTTGAGGGTATAGCGGATTTCGGCTCCTTCGGGTGTGCCCTCGGGCAGGCTGAGGGTGAGGGTGAGAGACCCTGACTGTGCCACACTCCCCGGCACGCTGAACACGGGGTCGCCCAAGATGTTCTTGTCTTTGATGAGGGTACCGCAGTTGGCTGCCCCGGGTGTGGGTTCGGCCTGATAGCCGTACTTGTCGCTGCCGGCGCTCTCACGCCCGTAAGAGATATTGGGTGCGGGCTGTTTCTTCAACCCGGTAATCTGATCGACAACGGCATCGTCTTTGAACAGATAGACCTCGCATCCCTTGCCGGTGTCAAGACGGTAATCGGTGTGCATGCCCGTGCCTTCTTTGTCGCAATAGACGAGGGTGTATTGCTGCGGCGCGAGGGTCTGGGCTGGCAGTCTCCACGCTTTTTCAGGGTCGTCGGAGTCGCCTAAGCGATAACTGCTGAGGTTGACCGATGTGGCTGAATTGTTGTACAACTCGACCCAAGAGTCGGGAAACTCATTGAGGTCGTCCATGACGCAGTCGATGTTCGACTGCATGATTTCGGTGATGATCACTTGGGCGTTCGCCGTTGCGGCGACCGCTGTCATTAGGGTAGCAATAAACAGTTGACGGTATTTCATGTTCTTATTCGTTGATTCGTCTTTTGACGGTTTCATGTCCTTCTACATTGATTCGCCTGTTTGACGGTTTCATGTCCTTCTACATTGATTCGTCTTTTTGACGGTTTCATGTCCTTCTACATTGATTCGTCTTTTTGACGGTGCAAAGTTAATGTTATTTTTCGCATTCCCCACGTTTTACGCTGTTAAAGTAGTCAAAAAGAGGATTTTTTAAAGCCGTTGAATCATAAACATGTATCTGCGGCCCCTCACGCCGTAGGGGCGGGTCTCCGTGCCCGCCCGAAAAACATTCATGCATCATTCATGCCCATTCGTGCTCATTCGTGTAGCGTCGCAGACATACCCCTCGGCCGCAAGACCGAATATTCCTTGATTCCTATGTTCCTTAGACATTATGGCAATTCAAAACTCAACATTTTTTCATCGCCGCAGGCGACAATTCTTCATTCAAAATTCAAAATTCAACATTCTTTTCCCCACCCAACCCTCCCATGGGAGGGCTTCCAACCCCTCTCTAAATCTCTCCCCAATCCCAGGGGAGAGACTAAACCGCTCCTACCCGTCGCTCTGTCACTAAGGTATGCTCGGCCCATCAAAGGGCCGGCATCATCGCTACGCAACAAGTTGCGATTTTCTATGTTCGCTTCGCTCACCTAACCGAGAAATGCCCCTCATGCCATAGGCATTTGTTGTTCAATGTTGTTCTGTGTTGTTTTAAAAAATCATCCATTATTGTCTTCAAAAGGAAACAACAATCAACAACATCAAACAACCTTTTTGGCTTACGCCTTTGCGGACGCGGCACGCCGCGTCCCTACATGCGTGATAGGATGACGTGCTGTAGGGGCGGGTCTCCGTGCCCGCCCGAAAAAACATTCATGGAAAAATACTATTCATGAATCATTCATGCCCATTCGTGCTCATTCGTGTAGCGTCGCAGACATACCCCTCGGCCGCAAGGCCGAATATTCCTTGATTCCTATGTTCCTTAGAATCATTTGATATTTTCCCCCACCCAACCCTCCCATGGGAGGGCTTCCAACCCCTCTCTAAATC
>CAMJFC010000073.1 GCA_946404865.1 uncultured Prevotellaceae bacterium | reverse complement strand
GGCTGGCGCTCGCGCAGTGGAGCCGTTTGCGGTGTGGCGATATAACCCGGGCCGATGCCGTTGCATTGGATGTTGTACTCACCATACTCCGAGCAGATGTTACGTGTGAGCATCTTCAGTCCGCCCTTGGCAGCAGCGTATGCGCTCACCGTCTCACGTCCCAGTTCGCTCATCATCGAGCAGATGTTGATGATTTTACCCTCACGACGCTCCATCATCTCAGGCAGCACGGCAGACGAGACGATGAACGGTCCCACGAGGTCGATGTCGATGACCTGTTGGAACTCGGCTCTTTTCATCTCGTGCATGGGGATGCGTTTGATGATGCCCGCATTGTTGACGAGGATGTCAATCTGTCCTACCTCCTCATGGATTTTCTCCACGAGTGCTTTCACGTCATCTTCTTTGGTCACGTCGCACACGTAGCCTTTGACGTTCTCGATGCCAGCCTCTTTGTAGTTGTTGAGTCCGCGTTCGAGAGCCGCCTCATTGATGTCGTTGAAAATAATGTTCTTGATGCCAGCAGCCACGAAAGCCTTGGCGATGTTGAAACCGATGCCGTAAGAGGCGCCGGTAATCCAGGCGTTTTTGCCTTCTAATGAAAAAATATTCTTCATAATTAACTTGAATGTTTATGTAATTTGTCTGCGACGCTACATGAATATGCATGAATACCCACGAATGATTCATAAATATAAGATTACTCATCTTCTTCTGAATCCCAATCAATAGGAACATTTATGATGTCCATATTTATGTCAAGCAGCACACACTCGTTGGTTTCTTCTATATAACCATAGCGTTCACCTTGCAATTTCGGAGCACCGAAATTGATCAGCAATCCCACTGGCATTTTTGTTAGCCGCAAATAGTTAAACAATTGAGCTCTGTGCGCAGAGACAATTTCACCAACAGATTTTAACTCCAAAATAATATCGCCAACCGCCAAATCAATCTTGAATGTTTTTTTCAGTTCTTGATTCTTATAGAAACAAGGAATAATCTCTTCGCTCTTGCTAGAAATGTCCCTACTCAATAACTCTAAGCCTAAAGATTCATTATAAACAGACTCCAAAAGCCCCCATCTAAGCGTCCTATGCACTTCCATGGCAGCCCCTATAATCTCATATACAAGTTGCTTATAAGGCTTAAATCGGTTGGAAATCAATTGGCAATTATTCTGAAGGTTATATTCATGAAACATTAATGCTCATTCATGCATATTTGTGTAGCGTCGCAGACTTTTAAAAAAATTATTGTAAGTCCGTTATCTTCGAGAAGTCTTGGTCTCCGTAGTCGAGGTTTTCGCCACCCATACCCCAGATGAAGGTGTAGTTGTGCGTGGCAGCGGCGCTGTGGATACTCCATTCAGGCGAGAGCACAGCCTGGTCGCCGCGCATCCAGATGTGACGCGTCTCCTCCACCTCGCCCATGAAGTGGCAGACGGCCTGGTCCTCAGGCACCTCGAAGTAGAAATAAGCCTCCATACGACGGCTGTGCACGTGGGCGGGCATCGTGTTCCAAACAGAACCGGTAGCCAGTTCGGTCATGCCCATCTGCAACTGACAGGTAGGCAGCACCTGGTTGACAAGCATCTTGTTGATGTCGCGCTCATTGCTCATCTCCAAGCTGCCCATGTGAGCCACCACGGCATCGGCCTTGGTCACTTTCTTGCAGGGATACTCCTTGTGGGCTGTGGTGCTGTTGAAATAGAATTTCGCAGGTTTAGAGGCGTCTTTGCTCTCGAAGACGACATCACGGTCGCCGCGTCCGATATAGAGGGCTTCTTTGTAACCGAGTTCAAACACCTCGTCACCCACTTTGACGCAACCGTCGCCACCCACGTTGAAGATACCCACCTCGCGTCGTGTGGTGAAGAAGGGGGCACGAAGGGGGTCGATGGCTTCGAGCTTCAGCGCCTCTTTCACAGGCATGGCACCACCCACCACCATACGGTCGTACATTGAATACACCATGTTCACCTCATCAGCGGCGAACACCTTCTCAATCAGGAAATCACGGCGGATACGAGCCGTGTCGTAATGCTTCGCATCTTCCGGATGCGCAGCATAACGTACTTCATAATTTGTTTTCATCTTGTGTTTTTTGGTCTCTTTTTGATATGATTCTGATTTGTTTGTAATTTGTTTGTGCAAAAATACATATAATTTTTGAATATCGCCATCTTTTTCCTCAAAAAACGACTTTGCATCCACAATATAATAAGAATTGCGGCAAAAACAAGTGTGCATCTTGTTTTTGCCGCATTGCATCGGGTTGGCCGACCACTCCAGATGATTCCGATGGTCTATCAGTTGCTGCGGGTCAGTTGTCCCATACCGACTTTGGGGTGTCCTCTTCGGTGAATGTCGCTTGGTTCGACTCAGCCATAGAGGGGTCCACGCCGGGGCTGTTGGCACTGCCCACATCTATCAGTCCTGTCTCGTCATCAGAAAATTGGTTGTCCATGCAACGGGTGGTGAGACTCACCATCTTGCACAAAGGTGTCGTATATTGTTTCTTTTCCATCGTTAATATGCTGATATTCTTTTAGTTACTTCACTATCACTTTCTTGTTCCCACGAAGATAAAGCCCAGGTTTGGCGGGTTGGCCGCCAAGGCGTTGTCCGCCAAGCGTCATCCACTCGCCGGATGCCGTCGTGTCCTCTTCCACCAAAGAATAGCCAATGCCGTCGGTCGTGTCGTCAGGCATCTCGCACCATGTCAGGCCAGCTGCTGCCGAGGCGCCCAAGGCGTTGTATTCCATGGTATTCAACTGCAAGTAGGCTTTGAAGGCCGGGATGGTGCCGGCATTGGATAGCGGTTGGAACTTACCCCCTGAAAGAATCAAGTTGGTCTTGTCGCCATCGGTCTTCTCTATATAGGTGGGTTCGGTCACACCTACGAGCATATTAGCCTCATAAGCCTCCGGCTCATCGTCCATACGGGGCAGGTCGGCATAAGTCGATGTGTTCTGGGCGTTGTGAATGATTACGCCTTCCCCCGCATTGATGGTATTTACGCGGCGGACAAAAATCTGCTTGGTGTCACTTCTCAGCTCTGTAGGCACATAGAAGAGCATGTTCGAGCCGTCGCCATAACCAAAGTCGGAGAACGACTTTTTGCAGCAGATGGTAGAGATGGAACTGGAACTGTTGATGGTGAAACGGCCGAGCACATTAGCTTCGCCAAACACCTGGTCGCCGACGAGCGTAGCGGGAAGCACCACATCCACCGCATCGGTCAAGATGGCTTTCATCAACTCGTCGTCCCATACGATTTCTACATCGGGTGCACCCTGGTAGCCCGACAACAAAAGCTGTCCCAACTGATTGTCCGCTCCCAAGCGGCGCAGCATGCCATAGATGTTGTTGGGCGACATGCCACTGCCACAATCAATCATGTAGAGCGTTTCTCTCACGTCATCGAACACATTATCCTCAAATTTGGGGTTGCCACCGTCGATATAAAGGTCGCTCAACCTATTATTACCAAAGAAAGCGCCCTCTGTCACAAGCGTCACCGAAGCCGGGATGGTCAGTGATGTCTTAGACCATCCACTTTCCTTAAGTCCAATGATAACGGTCTTGGTGTCATCCTCATACTCAAAATAGTCCTCAACATCGTCGGCCATAACAGGCATACCCAAACATAGGAAGAGGAACAAAAATCCTAACAATTTCATACCTTAGTTAATAATTATATCAAGTTTACTTTACTTTTCGCATTGTAACATTCGGTTCACATCCGCTCAATTTATTGGAGTTAAGCCTCATTAACTACTTCAACTTGAGAACGTTGAGTTGCTAAAAACCGATTTTGGGGTGCAAAGGTAAACAAAAAAAATAACATCGAAAAAAAAAGGGGGAAAAAAGAGAAAGAGAAGCCTGTAAATCGCTTTTTTTATGTACTTTTGCAGCCGTTATTCACCCAAATATGTTAATACGACATTCAAAAACTTGTCATGAACCATCCCGAATTAGAAACAATCGACATCCATGAGTTGCTGCCGCAGCAAGAACCGTTTGTGCTGATTGACCAACTCTGCCAATACGATGACCAGCAGACCGTCACACGATTCACCATCCGTCCCGACCACCTGATGGTGGAAGGCGGCCACCTGATGACATGCGCATTGGCCGAGAACATGGCGCAGACCTGCGCGGCACGGTTGGGCTACTACAACAAATACGTGCTGAAGGAAGGCATTCAAATAGGATTTATCGGCGACATCAAAAACATGGTCATCACTGACACCGCCAACGTGGGCGACACGCTGCTCACGACCGTCACGGTGACGATGCAACTGATGGATGTGACACTCGTGCACGCCACCATCACGTGCGGCGAACGCACCATTGCCACTGCCGACCTGAAAATCGCATTGCTGAACCAATAAAAAAAGGAGGACACAAGATATGAAACTACTCGACAGCATGTATCACATCAAGGAATGGAGCACGGACGGCACCACGACCGCCGCCGACATCACCTTCTGCCCCGACCACATCATCTACCAAGCCCATTTCCCCGGACAACCCGTCACACCGGGTGTATGTATCTTGCAAATCATCAGCGAACTCTTAGAGGTTCACCTCGATGCCGACTTAAAACTGAACGTGGTGAAAAGCATGAAGTTTGTCAAGCCCATCTCACCCGTCGATGACAGTCAGGTGACGGTGACCTTCCAACAAATAGCTGAGAGCAACGGCATGGTGACTGTCAAGGGCGACATCAGCTCGGGCGATGTGCTCTACACCCGATTCACACTCCATTATGGTCGCTAATGTGATGTCCCTTCGGCATTACTTCTGTTCATTCACTTGGACGATAGCACAACACCACTTCGCGGCTCGGGTCAAAAATCTCCTGAGCCGCTGTTTGTATCTGGTCGGCCGTGACGGCATCAATGCGTTTGTAAAGCACTTGGAGGTCGCGCTCCTCGCCATCATGCAGGTAATTTCTGCCGAAACTCAGCACAAACGACTCGCGCGAATCGGAGGCCACACCCAATTGGCCTTTCAACTGCCGCTTGGCAGCCGCCAACTGCGCCGGTGTGAGGGTGACATCACGCATCCGTGACAGTTCGCGCCGCACCGCCCGCAGACAACGGTCCACATCATGCGGGTCGCACCCGAAATAGGTGCTCCACACGCCCGTATCACTATAGGCCGTCATGCTGCTCTCTACCGCATAGACCAGTCCGCGCCGTTCGCGCAACGCCAAGTTGAGCCGTGAATTCATGCCCGGTCCGCCCATGATGTTATTGAGCAGGAAGAGAGGCATGCGCAAGGGGTGGTGAGCATGATAGGCTCGCGCACCTATCATCACATGTGCCTGATGGGTGGAACGCGGTTCGGAGATGAATTTGGAGGCGGGGGGCGGGGGGCAGGGGGCAGGAGATATGCTATTTTCTGGGGCAAGGGGCAGGGGGCAGGGGACAGGAGATATGCTTTTTTCCAACAAACGTATCAAGCGGTTGAAATCGATATCGCCCGAGGCGAAGAACACACAATTCTCCGGACGGTAATAGCGGCGGGTGAAATGCAAGGCATCGGCGGTGGTGAACTGACGAACACGTTCCACACTGCCCAGGATATGGTGGCCAAGAGGATGACCGTCAAAGATTAAGTTGTCAAACTCGTCGTAAATCAGCTCCGACGGCGAGTCGTTATAACTCTCTATCTCTTCGCAAATGACGGTCGCCTCCTTATCAATCTCGCTTTGTGGATAAGTGCTGTGAAAGACAATATCGGTCAACAGGTCCACAGCACGCGGCAGGTGTCCGGCGAGGAATGCGGCATAATAGACCGTGTCCTCTTTGTTGGTAAAGGCATTGAGGTCGCCCCCCACCCTTTCCAAAGCATTGAGTATCTGCACCGAACGGCGTCGCTCTGTACCCTTGAAAGTGACGTGCTCGCAGAAATGCGCCAAGCCCTCGTCGCCTGGTTCCTCGTTGCGCGAGCCAGCCTTGACGGCGTAGCCGCAATAGACTACCGGTGATGCCACCCGCTGACAGATGACACGCAGTCCGCAATGTAATGTATATGTGTCGTAATTCATTTTGGGTGCAAAGGTACACATATTCATTAACCAAACAAAAAAACTATTTTAATTCTTTGGACAACAAAAAAAAACAATTATATTTGCAAACAAAAAAGATATGAATTTCTTTTTATTACAGAACCTATCAACTTTCAAATGATTTCAGAACTATAGCGCAAAGACGCTTTTCAAGAGGCTTGTCAAGAAAACGAATCAATCACCATTTAAATGATTATAATTATGACTACATCCAATAATGTTGCTTCTTTTTGGCACCCCTATAGTATTATACGTTTCAGAAAGTTCTTTTCTGCCGAAGGTCTGCGCTGTGTGATGACCTTCTTATTCTTTTGCATTGTATATAATAGTTCATATGGACGAACTTATACCAAAGACGGTATCACATATATCCCGGGATCCATTCAAGTGAGACAGTTTATAAATGGCATGCCAGATATTTTCACCCTTCAGTCCCTTGGCATTCAAGAGATTGACTGGGACTGCCCAGAAGAGATCGATCTTTACACCATTCCCCTACCCGATGTTTTTCCTGATTATTATCTGGGTGGAATCGCTGCTAAAGCCTGTAAAAACAACCAAATTGTCAAGAAGTTTAAACGTGGTTTTCACCCAAAATGTGACAAAAATTATTCTTATGCTCAGGATTCTTATTCTTGGGGTGATTTTCCAATATATATCAGAGAACAGGCTTTTTACAACTGCAGGAATCTGGAAATTGTAGATTTAAGCATGCGTGGACATCAAAACCAACGCAATATATCTCGAGCCGCAAGCCTGAACATCGAAAATGAAGTTTTCGCCAAATGTACATCACTCCGAGAGGTTTACCTCACGGTAACCTCTATTGGAGAACTCGCTTTTTCTGGCTGTACATCATTGGAAAAGATATATCTTTTAAATCCAGGTGGAGGAGTTCCATACGTCGGCAGAAGCGCGTTTGACGGTGTAGATGTGTCTAAATGCATATTGTATGTACCAGCTGAAGACATGGCCCTATACCAAGCAGATGCAGTATGGGGACAATTCATCATTCAGCCATTGGATGAGGATTATTACGGATGGGAATACGTCACAGAAGATGGTGTCGTATATAAACACCATGGAAGATGGTGGAAAACGAGGACAATCACATCGGTGACAGAAGAGTGTGAGCCTCACACCCGGATTAATTGGTTTGACAACATAGTTCCATCTGCCTGTAAAGGCAACAAGACCATACAAGTCTTTGACTGCCAATGTGATTACGAAGACCATACGACGACCATAGGGGAGTATGCTTTTTACGGCTGTCCCCACCTTGACAGTGTGTTGTTAGCCAAGCCCTATACCGTTAAAGCCAACAAACCCAAGATAGAGATTAAACCCTATTCTTTCGCAGAATGTAAGTCGTTGAAACATGTCACCCTGCCACATGCGAGCAAAATAGGCGATTTCGCATTCAAAGGCTGCTCGGCCTTGGAAAGCATCTATATCTATTTTCGCCCAGGACTTGATTTCTCTATCAGCGAAAATGCTTTTGACGGAGTAAGCAGGGAAAAATGCAAGATTTACGTTGACAAAATGAGAGTTGACGAGGCAAAGGCACACCCTGTACTTGGACAATTTGAAGTGTTGGATATTCAGGAAGCTTTAGATGGTACCCCACGTGAATTGTATGATGACAAGGGGCGTACGGTCTATGCCATTGACCGATGGAACGACTATCGAGAGATTGTCGGATTTTCAGATTGCGACTCTATCAATGCCTACACCATGAACCATTACAATCCTTTTTATGAAGATGATCTTTATGGTTACCATACGAGTTATTACGAGTTATTTTATTCCCAAATCTATAAAATCCGAGAGCGTGCGGCAGCCAACCACACCCAGCTGCAATTGGTGTACCTTCCACTCCACGGCAATTATGTCAACTCTTTAGGACAGAGAATACCTGTTGAAGTGGAACGTGAGGCCTTCTGCAACTGTACGAACTTAGAAGAGGTCATATTTGTCGGAGACCCCCGGGAAAATTATAATAGCGTAGGAGTTGACATGAATATCTCTTCATCCGTATTTGCCAGTTGCGGCAAACTTTCCAAGATTCATCTCAACAATGTGAGGTCTTTTGGCGACTATGCATTCAAGGACTGCACATCTTTGAGTGATATTTACCTGTTCGCAGAAGACATCAACAGCATTGAAGTGAGTGACAATGCTTTCGAAGGCGTGGATTGCTCTAAATGCAATCTGTACGTTCTATCCAGCATGGCAGCCGATGCAAGACACCACCCGGTATTCGGTCGGTTCCGTGTGAAGACAATCCCCACCGATTATTTCGTTAACACATTGCCAAATATATGGCATCCCAATTGTTTCTACTCTCCGAATGAAGAAATAGCAATTACTGACGACGGGGCTTCCGTTAGTGTCATTTTTGGATGGCCTATCAAGCCTGAAATCAACCTACCTGCATCCTTTAACGATCTTGATATAAAATTAATTACAGGTTTCAACAACAACAATTATTTGCGTTCTTTTAAAATGGAGCCATTTTCAAATAGCATCTATTTAAATGGGTTTAATCAATGCAAGAATTTGGAGTATGTTGATTTCGCCACATACGTTAACCTACCACCTGACGAAACACACAACAACGCATCTGCTAAGGAACAACCGGGTAGGGTGATTATTAATAATAATTTTCTCAACGACTGCCCTTCGCTGAAAGAGGTAAAACTCCCCAGAGTGGTTTTTAGATACAATGTTGAATACTGTTCAGTCTTCAGAAATTGCAAGAACTTAGAGCGTGTCTATTTGGGCTTCTTTTACGATAATCCCATTTCTTGGAACACAAACATACACGACTTTGAAGGGGTTGACAGAGAAAAATGCGTCATTTATGTCCCAATGGATTTACTTGAATCGGCCAAGGCACACCCATTGTTGGGGCAGTTCACCGTATTGCCGATAGAATACGAAACAGATGCCATCAGACAAACAGAGGATACAAAGCCTACCGTTTCTGCCCGTTACGACATCACGGGTAAAAAGATAGACCACCCCATTCCAGGGATAAACATTGTTCGCATGAGCAATGGCTCTGCAAGGAAAGTATGGGTAAAGTGACAAGAACGAAGATTATAAAAAAAATGTCTTTCGCCATTCATCTTTCGCAATAATTCACTACCTTTGCACCACATTTATTATATCAACACACTCTATATGCGAAAAGTTTTCGGAATCGGCGAGACAGTCCTTGACATTATCTTCAAGGACGAGCAACCCATTGGCGCTGTGCCTGGCGGCTCGGTGTTCAACGGCATCATCTCGCTTGGCCGGTGCGGCGTCAACGCCTCGTTTATCAGCGAGGCGGGCAATGACCGTGTGGGCCGCAACATCATTCAGTTTTTAAAGGATAACAACGTCAACGCCGACAATATCAACGTCTATCCCGGCAGTAAGTCGCCCATCTCGCTCGCTTTCCTCGACGAGAACAACGACGCGGAATACCTTTTTTATAAGGACCACCCGCACGACCAACTCGACTTCATCTACCCCGACGTGCAACGCGACGACATCATCATGTTCGGCTCATACTATGCCGTCAACCCCGTCATACGCAGCCAGGTGGCAGGATTCCTCGAGCACGCACGACAGCGGGGCGCCATCATCTACTACGATGTCAACTTCCGCTCGTCGCACCAGCAGGATGTGATGCGCATCACACCCAACCTGCTTGAAAACCTGGAATTCGCCGACATCGTGCGTGGTAGCGCAGAGGACTTTCAGGTGCTCTATAAGAAAGACGACCCCGACCGCGTGTATCAGTCAGAGATATCATTCTACTGTAAGAAATTCATCTACACCCGGGGTGCCAAGCCCGTGGAACTGCGTGCTGAAGATGGACTGAAAAAAAGCTACCCCGTCATTGCCACTAACACTGTGAGCACCATCGGTGCCGGCGACAATTTCAATGCAGGTATCGTCTATGGTATGTTGAAATACGGCATCACACGCGACACCATCGACGAAGGCCTCAGTGAAGAGCAGTGGGACAACATCATCCACTGCGCCCAAGTGTTCTGCGCCGAGTGCTGCAAACACATCAGCAACTCCATCCCCAAGGAGTTCGGCAAAACAATGGAGCTGAAAGCCCCCTCCCCGGCCCTCCCCGAGGGGAGGGAGTAAAAACAGGTGAGGGATGGGACAGTGTAAGAACCCTAAACCCTAAACCCTAAACCCTAAACCCTAAACCCTAAACCCTAAACCCTAAAATATATGATTACCAACAACATCCATTATGTAGGTGTCAACGACCGTAACAAAGCGCTGTTTGAAGGCCTTTGGCCACTGCCATACGGCGTATCTTACAACTCATACTTGATTGAAGATGAGAAAATCTGTTTGATTGACACCGTAGAAGTTGATTTCTTCGTTCAGTTCATCGAGAATATCCGTGAGGTCATCGGCGACCGCCCCATCGACTATTTGGTGGTCAACCACATGGAACCCGACCACAGCGGTTCGCTCGCCCTGCTGAAGAAATTCTACCCCGACGTGCAAATCATCGGCAACAAGAAGACCTTCGGTATGATGGCGGGATTCTACGGCATCAGCGAAGGTGGCATAGAGGTGAAGAACGGCGACACACTGTCGCTCGGCACCCACACCCTGCAGTTCGTTCTCACCCCCATGGTGCACTGGCCCGAGACGATGGTCACACTCGACACCACCGCCCATGTGCTCTTCTCGGGCGACGCTTTCGGCTGTTTCGGCGCACTCAACGGAGCCATCGTTGACAGCGATATGAACTGCGATGACTTCTGGCTCGAGATGACACGTTACTACTCCAACATCGTGGGCAAATACGGCACCCCCGTGCAGAACGCGCTGAAGAAGCTCGCCGGTGTGCAGATTGACTATATTTGTGCCACCCACGGCCCCGTATGGCATGAGCATGTGCAGAAAGTCATCGGCATCTACGACCAACTGAGCCGTTATGAGGCTGGCGACGGACTCGTCATCTGCTACGGCACCATGTATGGCAACACCGAGCGCATGGCCGAGGCCATCGCCCGCGCCGCCGCCGAGGCCGGAGTGAAAAATATCGCACTCTACAACGTGTCGAAGACGCACCACTCCTACATCCTTCGTGACGTGTTCCGCTACCGCGGACTGATTGTGGGCGCTCCGACCTACAACACGGGCTTGTATCACGAGATGGACGTGCTACTCTCCGAAATTGCCAACCGCGACATCAAAGGCCGTCTCTTCGGTTGGTTCGGCAGTTTCGCTTGGGCAGGCAAGGCCGTGGCCAAGATTCAGCAATGGAACGACGAGAGCCTGCACTTCGAAGCCGTGGGCGAACCTGTGGAGATGAAGCAGGCCCTCACACCCGAAACCCGCCAGCAATGCGAGGCCCTTGGTCGCGCCATGGCTGAAGCCCTAAAAAGGGGTGAGGGGTAAGAGGTGAGGGGTGAGAGATACATCTTATAAACGTGCCGAAAGTGGCTTTTTAGACCACTTCCGGCACATTTTTTGTATCGGCTTTCAAACTCCGCCACAAGCGAGTTTACTTCACCAGCACTTTCTTGCCGTTTTGGATATAGACGCCTCTGTGTGGCGTCTTCACGCGCTGGCCGTTGAGGTTATACACAGGTGCGTCGTCATCGCCATCGGTCATCACGGTGCCGATACCGTCAACCGCGCCTTTCACAACCTCGATGCCGTAAATCTTCAGCGCGCTGTCGGCCGAGGCACGCCTCATGCTGTTGGCCTGTGCTGCGCTCTCACCGCCATAGATATAGATGTAGGTGTCCTCGGTCACATTGTAGGGGAACGACACTTTCAGCCGACCCTCCAGCTCCATCTCGATGGGGTCATTGTCGCCAATCTTCACCTTCAGCACCATGGTGCCGGTGGTCTGGGCCTCGATTTTGATAGTGCCCTTGCCCTTGGCCACTTTGAACACGATGCCCGTGAAATGGTCGTTGAAGTCCTCGCCGAAAATGTCAGTGCCAGTCATCCCCTCCACCGTGTTGTCAGCGGTCGGTGTGGTCACGACGATGCAGCCCTCAGCCGCGTTGTACGCCCCGTTGCCGCCACTGATGCTGTAGTAGATGTCACCCACCACATTGCCGTCAAGGTCGGTATCAGCGTTGATGTCGGTGCCGAAGTCAACAGTCTCACCCTGCTCCACAGGCTCAAGTCCCATTTCCACTATGTTCAAGAACTGGTTCCATGCCGGTGTCGCCAGGTATTTCTCTTTCGTGCCTGCAGGAACGTAGAGAGTGGCGGTGGTGAAATCAGGTTCCCCTGTTTCATTATTCCAATTTGAAAAGACATCGGAACCAATCTCAAAGGGCTCTTCTATCAGCGAGGTGACCGATGTCAGACCTGTGCAGCCATAGAAAACGCCTTCGCCGATGCTTGTCACGCTCAATGGGATGGTCACGCTCGTCAGGCCGCTACAACCAGAAAATGCATCATCACCAATGCTCGTCACGCCTTCGGGGATAGTGATGCTCGTCAGGCCGGAGCAACCATCGAAAGCCTCACAACCGATGCTCGTCACGCCCTCTGGGATGGTCACGCTCTTTAGCCCGGTGCAGCCCATGAACGCCTCATCACCGATGATTCTCACGCTGTTAGGGATAACCGTGTTTTGGCATCCCGCAATCAATGTGTTGGTGCTGGTCTCAATAATGGCGTTACATTCTTCGCGTGAGTCATAAACGGTATTACCACTTGCTACGGAGATGCCCGTCAGGCCGGAGCAGAGAGCGAACGCCCGATCGCCGATGCTCGTCACGCCCTCGGGAATGGTGATGCTCGTCAGGCCGGAGTATTCGAACGCATAATCGCCAACACTCGTCAGGCCCTCGGGGATGGTCACACTCGTCAGGCCGTAGCAGTGAGCGAACGCCTCAACGCCGATACTCGTCACGCTTTCAGGAATAGTTACGCTCGTCAGGTTGGAACAGCCATAGAACGCATCGTCGCCGATGCTCGTCAGCCCGGTGAAGTATTGCAGTTCGTCAAAACTTGTTATCTCTTTGTTATCACCGAAAGCAAAACCGAGTTCCGTCACTGCCGCCGCCTCGTCATAACTCAGCTCGCCGTCGCCGTTGGTGTCCCAGTTGGCCACGCAGATGGCTTTCACTGTAGCGTCGGCAAACTGGATATTCGTGTTCTCCATCTCAACGATGTTCAAGAACTGGTTCCATGCCGGTGTCGCCAGGTATTTCTCTTTCGTGCCTGCAGGGACGTAGAGGGTGGCGGAGGTGAAGTCATATTGTTCTGTTTCATCATTCCAATTCTCAAAGACATCAGAAGTAATCTCGAAAGGCTCTTCTATCAGTGAGGTGACTGATGTCAAGCTGGTGCAACCATAGAACACACTCTTGCCGATGCTCGTCACGCTCGAGGGGATGGTCACGCTCGTCAGACTGGTGCAATCCTCAAATGCGCGATATTCAATAGTTGTTACCCCCGACGGGATAGTCACGTTTGTCAAACCTGAGCAGCGAGAGAATACATCTTTGCTGATAATCGTCACGCTCTCGGGTATGGTTATACTCGTCAGACTTATACAGTCAGAGAACGCGGCTTCGTGGATGCTTGTCACGCTCTCGGGGATGGTCACGTTCGTCAGGCTTGAGCAACCATAGAACGCTAATTCGCCGATGCTTTCCACACCTTCGAGGATGGTGACACTTGTAAGACCTGTGCATAAATCAAACGCATAATTGCCAATAGCCGTCACGCTTCCCGGGATAGTCACCTCTGTCAAACCTGTGCATTCACGGAACCCATACTCGCCGATGCTCATTACGCTCTCGGGGATGCTTATGCTCGTCAGCCCAGAGCAGTATTTGAACGCGCTATTGCCGATGCTGGTCACACCCTCTGGGATGGTCACGCTCGTCAGGCCGGAGCAGCCATAGAATGCGCCATTGCCGATGCTGGTCACGCTTTCTGGGATAACCGTATTTTGGCATCCTGCGATTAACGTATTGGAAGCGGTCTCAATAATGGCGTTGCAATCGTTTCTGGAGTCATAAACCTCATTGCCTTCTTCAACGGTTATGCTCGTCAGGCCGGAGCAGCTTTCGAACGCATTTTCACCGATGCTCGTCACGTTCAAGGGGATGGTCACACCCGTCAGACTGGAGCAGCCAGAGAATGCAGAAGACCCGATGCTCGTCACGTTCAAGGGGATGGTCACACCCGTCAGACTGGAGCAGCCAG
>CAMJFC010000072.1 GCA_946404865.1 uncultured Prevotellaceae bacterium | reverse complement strand
TACCGCATGGACCAGAGCATGGTGACCGACTATCCCCAGGTGAATATCGACACACGCATCGCCACCTGCGAGCCCGACAAATACCCGATGGCGGGCGAGACGAGCCACAAAGTGACCGTGGGTGTATATGATCTGAAGAGCGGCAAAACCGTATATTTAGATGCCGGCGACCCCACCGACCGCTATTTCACCAACATCGCATGGAGTCCAGACAGCAAGACCGTGTATATGCAAGAGTTGAACCGCGACCAAAACGACTGTCGCTTAGTGAGTTACGATGCTGCAACCGGTAAGAGACTGGCCGAGCTCTACCGCGAGCAAAGCGACAAATACGTGGAGCCCCTCCACCCCATCGTCTTCCTGCCGTGGGACAGTCACCAGTTTATCATGCAGAGTCAGAAAGACGGTTACAACCACCTCTACTTGATGGACGACAAGGGGAAACAGTTGAAACAGCTCACCTCCGGTCCCTGGGTGGTCATGGAGTTGGTTGGATTCAATAAAAAGCAGAAATCGGTCATCATCCTCTCAAACGAGAAGAGTCCGATACAAGCCAATCTCTATTCGGTGAACGTGCGCAACGGGCGCCGCACGCTGCTCGACGGCGGCGAGGGTTGGCACAACGGAGCACTGAGCGCCGACGGCAACTACGTGTGCGACACCTATTCCGCTCCGACCGTACCCCGCAAGATAGACATCATCCCGACCGACGGCAAAGGTAAAGCTACGAATATCCTCACCGCCGAAGACCCGTGGCGCAAGTACGAAGTGCCCGAATACAGCTGCGGCACGCTGAAAGCCGCCGACGGCACCACCGACCTTTACTACCGCATGGTCAAGCCTGTGGGCTTCGACCCGACAAAGAAATACCCCACCGTGGTGTATGTGTACGGCGGTCCGCATGCCCATAATGTGGATGCCCGCTGGCACTATGCCAGCAGGGGTTGGGAGACATTCATGGCCCAGAAGGGCTATCTGCTCTTCATCCTTGACAACCGTGGCTCGGAGAACCGCGGACGCGATTTTGAGCAAGCCACCTTCCGTCAGTTGGGACAGATAGAGATGGCCGACCAGATGTGCGGCATCGACTACCTGAAATCGCTGCCTTACGTGGACAGTGACCGCATCGGTGTCCATGGTTGGAGTTTCGGCGGATTCATGACCATCACGCTGATGGTGAACCATCCCGACGTGTTTAAGGTAGGTGTGGCCGGCGGACCTGTGATTGACTGGAAATGGTATGAGGTGATGTACGGCGAGCGCTACATGGACACGCCGCAGACCAACCCCGATGGGTATGAGAAGACCTCGCTCATCGGTCGTGCCGGTGACCTGAAGGGTAAGTTGCAGATTATCACGGGCTACAATGACGCCACGGTGGTGCCTCAGCACTGTCTGTCGTTCCTCGAGGCGTGTATTCTGGCTGGCACACAACCCGATTTCTTCGTTTATCCCGGCGAACCCCACAACATGCGTGGTCATCAGAGCACTCATCTGCACGAACGCATCACCCAGTATTTTGAGGACTACCTCAAATAGTGATGTCGGGCTCCAAAGAAACTTTCAAAAACTCCAAATAAAATGAAAATATTATTATTGGGCAGCGGCGGCCGCGAGCACGCCTTGGCATGGAAAATAGCGCAGAGTCAGCGCGTAGAAAAATTATATATCGCCCCAGGCAATGCGGGAACAGCACAGTGCGGCGAGAATGTGGCCATCAAGGCCGACGACTTTGAGTCGCTGAAACAGTTCACCGCCGACAATGGCGTCAACATGGTGGTGGTAGGTCCCGAAGACCCGTTGGTGAAAGGCATCTACGATGATTTCAAGAACGACCCGCGTACGGCCTCAGTGCCCGTCATCGGTCCGTCGAAACAAGGCGCCGTGTTGGAAGGGTCGAAAGACTTCGCCAAGGGGTTCATGCAGCGCCACGGCATCCCCACCGCCCGTTATCAGACCTTTGACGGCACCACATTGGAAGAAGGTCTCCGTTTCTTAGAGACCCTGCAACCGCCCTACGTGCTGAAAGCCGACGGACTGTGTGCCGGCAAGGGCGTGCTGATACTGCCCACGCTCGACGAGGCGAAAAAGGAATTGCGCGAGATGCTCGGCGGTATGTTCGGCAGTGCTTCCGCCCAGGTGGTCATCGAGGAATTTCTGAGCGGCATCGAATGTTCCGTGTTTGTGTTGACCGATGGCAAGGACTACAAGATTTTGCCTGAGGCCAAAGACTACAAGCGTATCGGCGAGGGCGACACCGGCCTGAATACGGGTGGCATGGGCAGTGTCACGCCCGTGCCCTTTGCCACGGAAGCGTGGATGCAAAAGGTGGAAGACCGCATCATCCGTCCCACCGTCGAAGGATTGGCCGCAGAAGGCATTGACTATAAAGGATTTATCTTCTTCGGTCTCATCAACGTGAAGGGTGAGCCGATGGTCATTGAATACAACTGCCGCATGGGTGACCCCGAGACAGAGAGTGTGATGTTGCGACTGAAGAGCGATTTGGTGGATTTGCTGGAAGGCGTGGCCGAAGGCAACCTGTCGGAGCGTGCCATTGAGTTTGACCCGCGCAGTGCCGTGTGCGTCATGCTGGTGAGTGGCGGTTATCCGCAAGCCTACAAGAAAGGATTCCCCATCAGCGGCATCGACCAAGTGGAAGGTGCCGTCGTGTTCCATAGCGGCACAGCCCTGAAGGACGGCGAGGTGGTCACCGCCGGCGGCCGCGTCATCGCCGTGAGCAGTTACGGCACCACGAAAGAAGAGGCCTTGCAAAAGAGTTTCACAGAGGCACGAAAGATACAGTTCGAAGGTAAATACTTCCGTCGCGACATCGGAAAAGACCTTTAGAATGACGAATTTTGAATGTTGAATGTTGAATGTTGACGAGTTGTTGAGGTCTTTGACCGAAAAATGGTCGCTTCGCGATGAAAAATTATGAATTGAGAATTGTCAATTGTGAACATACCTCTCACCCCTTACCACTTACCTCTTACCTCTTAGCCAATGGCTTATAAGCGGTTTCAAAACATCGTAGCGGAGAGCCGTGTCACCCTCCCCTTCTTCATTGTGCTCGCCATTGCGGTGTGCGTGAAGATGGGGATGGTGGAACAGCACTTATGGGTGCAAACGGCGTGTTTGGCATTGTCAACCTATCTGATGATAGAGTTGAACAATGTCAATCAGTTGTTGCGTGTGTATAGTCGCACCGTGTCGGCCATGTTTCTGTTGCTCTCCTCGGTCGCATGTTTTCTCTACCCCGACCTGCAGGTGAGCATCATCACCCTCTGCAGTGTAGCCATGTATGTGTCGTTGTTTCACTGCTATCAGTTGCGGTTGTCAGCGGGATGGGTGTTTTACGGTTTCTTGTGCGTAGGTCTGGCTTCGCTGGTGTTTGTGCAATATCTCTATTTCATCCCATTTCTTTGGGGGGTGATGATTTTCAATCTGCGCACCATGCGCCCCCGCTCGTTCTTCGCCTCGCTTTTAGGGGTGATAACACCCTATTGGTTTACGGGAGCCTATTTAGTTTATGCTGGCGACCCCGAGTGGTTGTTGCGGCATTTCGCGCAATTGGGCGAGTTTGCGCCGTTGTTTGACTACAGCGGCGTCACGGAGCAGCAATTGGTGACCTTCGCCTTTGTGGCCCTTTGTGCCCTGACCGGCATCATCCATTATGTGCGCAACGGTTATGCCGACAAGATACGTACGCGTATGTTTTTCCAGGTTTTCGTGGTAATGGACCTCTGTGCCCTGGCATTCATCGTGCTTCAGCCCCAGCATTATCACCTGCTCATGGCATTCATCATCGTCAACACGAGTCCTCTTCTGGCACATTTCATCACGCTCACGCACACGTGGATTACGAACATCGCGTTTTACCTGCTGCTTCTCGTTTCATTTGCCATCATCGCCTATCACCTATGGATGCCATCGTTCAACTTCTTATAGACTACGGCTATTGGGGCATGCTTGTGGCCGCCTTCATCGCCGGCAGTTTCCTGCCCTTCAGCAGCGAGGCGGTGATGTTAGGCTTGCTGGCTGCCGGTTTGGAGCCGTGGCCGTTGTGCATCTATGGCACCATCGGCAACTGGGGCGGTTCGATGTTTAACTACTGGGTGGGGCGACAAGGTAAGACGGAGTGGATAGAACGCTATCTGCATGTGAAGAAAGAGAGTCTGGACAAAGCCCTGAAGTTCATGGGTGACAAGGGCGCCTGGGTGGGCTTCTTCGCTTTTCTCCCCATCTTAGGCACCGCCCTTTCCATCGCCCTCGGTCTGATGCGTGCCAACCCCTACATCACCGCCGTCAGTACCCTGATGGGCAAATTCCTCCGCTACGTGCTGGTGTTATTCTTGGGAGCCACGCTGTTTTGACCCTCCCCTGTATCCCCTTCAAAGGAGAGAAGGCCTCGCCCGCACCCCCTCCTTGTATCTTGTGAGACGAAGTTTTTCGTAAATCTTGTAAAAAACGTTTTGGTATATCGGCAAGATTTTGTAATTTTGCCAAATCAATCATGTAACGACTAAAAAAACGATACAACAATAACTAAAAAACGATACAACCATGGGATTATTCAGAAACCCGAATGAGTCAAACTACCCCGGCGGACACAAACATATTCTTGAGTCACTCAAGAACACCTCGCCCGCCCATGTACTGGTATGGAAACAACCCGAAGAGGACTTCAACACCCACTCGGTGCTGACGGTGAACCCCGGCGAAGAGGCTATCTTCGTCAACAAGGGTGAAATCATCGGCGTGTTCACCAGCGGCCGCCACGTGCTGCACACCAGCAACTACTTTTTCCTCTCGCGCATCCGAAATATACTGAGCGGCGGCGTGAGCACCTTCAACTGCATGGTGTACTTCGTGAGGAAAGCCACGACGCGCGAATTGTTGTGGGGCACACAGTCGCCCATCCAACTGCGTGACCCCGTGCAACAGATAGCCACCAGCATCAAAGCCCGCGGTTCGTATAAAGTACGAATCGAGGATAGTGTGAAACTGCTTCAGTCGTTGATTGGTGCGAATGTACAACGCTTTGACCCAGAGGACCTTGACCGCTTTTTCGCCAATGAGTTTCAGTCGAAAATCAAATCGACCATTGCCCGCGGACTGAAAGAGCAGCAAGAGGAACTGCTGTTCACCTGCGCCGAGCCTGACGCGTTCACCCCGAAGATTACGCCCCAGCTAAAGGAGACACTGGCCCCCTACGGTCTGGAGTTGGTGTCGTTCAGCATCGCAGCGATGGACATTCCCGAAGACGACCCCAACCGCAAGGCACTTGAAGAGGCTTACACCAAGTCGCGTGCCTTTGACGTGATGGGAGCACAGAAATATCAACAAATCAAAAGCACAGAGATTATGGAAGACATGGCACATAACATGAGCATGCAGAGTGGCGATGGCGGCATTGCCGGCAACATGATGGGCGTGGGCATGGGTCTGGGCATGGGCATGGCCACCGGCGGAGCCTTCGGTCAGATGGCCCAAAACGTGATGAACGGCATGAACCCACAATATCAGCAAGGATATCCGCAAGGACAAGGCTACCCTCAACAGGGCTATCCACAGCAAGGATACCCCCAACAGGGTTATCCGCAGCAGGGCTATCCACAAGGACAAGGCTATCCACAAGGACAGATGCCGCCACAAGGACAGATGCCACCGCAGGGACAGATGCCGCCACAAGGACAAGGTTATCAGCCAGGCTATGGTCAGATGCCTCAGCAGGGAGCAGCCCAGCCACAAGCGCCCGAAGACCCCGTCGCCAAGTTGACCAAACTGAAACAGATGCTCGACGCAGGACTGATAGAGCAGGCTGAATATGACGCCGTGAAACGCGATATTCTGTCGAGAATGTAAAAGCCCAAAACACCCAACCCCTAAACCCCTAAAGAGTCCATGGCAACCATAGAACTACAACAAGTGAAATGCCCGAACTGCGGCGCGAACATCTCGCAGTTCAACCGTTTTAAGCAGTCAGTGGAATGTCCCTACTGCCATAGCGTCTTACAGAACCCCAATGCGATAGCAGAGCAGAAGAGCATGCCCGTGCCCGAGCGCATCATCCCCTTCACCACCAGGGAGTCCGATTTCGGTATGCGTCTGATCAAAGCGCTCATCAAGCGTAACTATGTGCCGACAGACGTCTTCGACTATCTGAAGCCCGGCGACGTCATCAAGGCTTATCTGCCCATGTTCCTCTTTGAAGGCGTTTACCGTGCCCCATGGAACGGAAAAGTGGTGCACACACGCAAGGAAGGAGAGAATACCATCCGCGACTCCCGCTATGTGAACGGTGAGGCCGTAGGCAATTTCCAGTTTATGTGCCTGGCCTATGAGGGAGATGAAATACCTGAGGAGTTGCGCAACTTCGCACGTCTGGTGCCGTATAACATCAACGATTCGCAACAGTACTCCGCCAGCATTATCGCCAACGACCCCGAAGATATCTCCACCATCAGCATGAACGCCGACCGTGACCAGATCTGGTCGCGCCGCGGTGAACAGGAGGTGAAGCGTCTGGTGGACGAAGGAGTCAGGAATAGTGCCGGCAGTTCGGTTGAGAGTTTGAATTACAACTACAGCACCGAATTGAAATCGAATGGCCGTTTGGTGCTTATGCCCTATTGGTTTCTCTACTATGATTACCAAGGTTCACGCTATCACTTCATGATGGACGGACTGGGTCGCAGTGAGAGTCTCAACGCCCCCACTGACAAAGGGCAGAAAGATGATGTCAACCAATTCAACTGGACAATATGGTTGACATTGGCCATCCTCATCATCGGTTTGTTACTCAAGTTTGCCTTTAAGTTGGATTTTGCCGGAGCCGTCATTGGTGCCGGCGGTGTGGCTTTCTTGGCTTCACTGCTCATCTATTTCTTCCGCCGTCGCAGTATCCTCAAGGCGGCCAAGCGGAGCCGCGACTTGGGTGCCGCACGGTTCTTGCAGAGGAATGGGTAGGAGCCGGGGGCTTGCACTAATTTTTCATAAATTACGCGGCGCCTCAACAAAAAAAACAAAAATCTGTTATTTTTGTTTTGTTTTGTATTCGGCTTGCACTAATTTTGCAGCATATTTCGAAATAAGCATATTTTAGATGAAAAAGTACAGATTGGTGGACAATATCTGCGGATGGGTGGCATTTCTGATTGCCGCATTCGTCTATTGCTCCACAGTTGAGCCGACAGCCAGTTTTTGGGACTGTCCGGAATTTATTGCAACAGGGTATAAACTTGAAGTGGGACACCCGCCAGGCGCACCGTTTTTCATGTTGGCGGCCAACCTCTTCTCACAATTCGCCAGCGATCCGACGGATGTGGCTTTCATGGTGAACATCATGAACGCACTGCTCAGTGCTTTATGTATCCTGTTCCTGTTTTGGACGATTACACATCTGGCACGCCGCCTGATTCTGAAAGACTGGGAGTCGCTTACCAACTCGAAACTCATTGCCATAGAGGCATCGGGTATGGTGGGAGCCCTCATCTATACCTTCAGCGACACCTTCTGGTTCAGTGCTGTCGAAGGAGAGGTATATGCCTTCTCCTCGGCCTTCACCGCCGTGGTGTTCTGGCTGATACTGAAATGGGAAGACCATGCCGACGAGCCCCATAGCGACCGTTGGCTCGTGCTCATCGCCTATATGACGGGACTGAGCATCGGCGTTCACCTGCTCAACCTGCTCTGCATCCCTGCCATCGTGCTGGTGTTCTATTACAAGAAGAATCCCAATGCCAATCTGAAAGGGTCATTGTTGGCCCTGGGCGTGTCGGCACTCATCGTGTGGGCCGTGCTCTACGGCGTGGTGCCCGGCATCATCACCGTTGGCGGTTGGTTTGAACTGTTCTTCGTCAACACGCTGCACATGTCGTTCAACACGGGTCTTATCGTCTATATCATCGTGTTGGTGAGCGTTGTGATTTGGGCCATCTACGAGAGTTATACGGACAAGAGCCTGAACCGCCAAAACGTGTCGTTCCTGCTCTCCATCGCCTTGTTAGGTATTCCGTTCTATGGATACGGATGGAGTGCTTTCTTCATCGGCGTATTTGTTTTGGCTTGCATCGCCGCCCTGATTTGGTACAAGAAAAACGGAAAGACATTGGTGTCGGCCCGCATTAAGAACACCGTCACCTTGTGTATGTTGATGCTGATGATTGGTTACAGCACGTATGCCGTCATCGTCATCCGCTCGGCTGCCAACCCGCCGATGGACCAGAACTCACCTGAGGACATCTTCACTTTGGGCAGTTACCTGAGCCGTGACCAGTATGGCGACCGTCCGTTACTATTCGGACAGGCATATAACTCGGAAGTGAAATACAATTCCGAAGGTTTCGCAGAGTATAACGATGGCGCCCCCATCTGGCAGCGCAAGGAGAAGGCATCTCCCGACGAGCCCGACCAATATGTGGTGGTCTATACGAAGAAGACGCTGAAATATGCGCAGAATATGTTCTTCCCGCGCATGTATTCCGACAATCCGTTGCACATCTCCTCCTACGAAGAGTGGATGGGCGGCATCGAGGGCACATTAGTACCTTCGGAACTGCCTGGCGACTACAAATATAATACCGACGGCACGCTGAAGATGGTGAAGATGCCTACATTCTTAGAGAACATGGGATTCTTCCTCTCTTATCAGTGCAACTGGATGTACTGGCGTTACTTCCTCTGGAACTTCGCCGGCCGTCAGAACGACATCCAAGGCAATGGCGAACTGACGCACGGCAACTGGCTTACGGGTATCCCCTTCATTGACAATGCAAGGTTGGGCGACCAAGATACCCTGCCCGACGAATTGAAGAACAACAAAGGACATAATGTGTTCTACTGTCTGCCCCTGTTGCTGGGTCTGATTGGCTTGTTCTGGCAATCGTTCCGCGGTCGCCGCGGCATCCGGCAGTTCTGGGTGGTCTTCTTCCTCTTCTTCATGACCGGTCTGGCCATTGTGCTCTATCTGAACCAGACACCGCAACAACCACGTGAGCGCGACTATGCCTACGCTGGTTCATTCTATGCCTATGCCATCTGGTGCGGACTGGGTGTGGTCGCCTTGATTGACCTGCTGAAGCGCATCAAGATAAAAGGCACGTTGGCAGCAGCCGCCGTTAGTGGCGTGTGTATGCTTGTGCCCATCCAGATGGCCACGCAGACATGGGATGACCACGACCGCAGCGGTCGCTACGCCTGCCGCGACTTTGGCGAGAACTACCTCAATTCACTGCCCGAGCAAGGCAATCCCATCATCTTCACCAATGGTGATAACGACACCTTCCCGTTGTGGTACAACCAAGATGTGGAGGGCAACCGCACCGATGCCCGCGTGTGCAACCTGAGTTACTTGCAGACCGACTGGTATATCGACCAGATGAAACGTCCGGCCTACGACTCTCCCTCCCTGCCCATCAGTTGGCCGCGATTGGACTACTGCACCGGCAGCAACGAGTCGTGCGACATCGCACCCGCGGTGAAAACCCTCATCGAATCACTATACAAGAGCGACCCGGAGGGAGCCCGAGAGATGTTTGGTGACAACCCCTTCGAACTGAAGAACATCCTCAAGATATGGGTTCGTAATGCCGGAACACCTGAGCAGAAAGCATTCCTTGACGGTCTGAAGAAGAAATATGAATTGCCTAAGAATTATATCCCCACCGACACGGTCTATATCACCGTCGATAAGGATGCTGTGCGCCGCAGCGGCATGAAGTTGCCCACTGGCGACTCCATCCCCGACCGTATGGTCATCTCACTGAAAGGCCAGAGCCGCCTGCTCAAGAACGACCTGATGATGTTGGAGATGTTGGCAGAGTCGAACTGGAGCCGTCCGATGTATATCGCTTCGACGGTAGGCACCGACAACTATCGTCCTTTGGCCAAGAACATCATCCGCGAGGGTCTGAATTTCCGCATCGTCCCCTACACCACCGACGGAGAATCGACCATCGATGCCGATAAGACCTACGACCTGTTGATGAACAAATACCTCTGGGGCGGAGTGGACGATCAAGATGCTGACCTCTATCTTGACCAGACCATCTACCGGATGTGCTGCACCCATCGCCGTCTCTTCGCCGAGACAGCGAGCGCACTCATTGCGGAAGGCAAGAACGACAAGGCCGCCAAGCTGTTGGCTAAGATGGAGCAGGCCTTCCCCGACCGTTACATGACGAACGATTATGTGAGCGGTACGGCGGACATCATCAATGCCTATATCACCATCGGCGATGAAAAGAACGCCAAGGATAAACTGGACAAGATGTGGAAGAACACGAGCCAGTATCTCGACTGGTACAGTGCCCTGCCCGACTACAGACGAGCCAGCGAGGAAATCGAATGCATTACTTACTGTGCGACGAGCATTGACGTCCCCACGTTCTTTGCGAAGACCGGACAGAAAGCCAAAGCCATCGAGGCAGCCGACAAACTGTGGAATAATACGATGTGGTACTTTGACCAATACATGCAACAGGGCAATGTATCCTCTGGCTATTGGAAGTTTGAGAAGTATTATGTCAGAATTCTTTACGGCCTCTGCACCACCATGGAGGATGTGGATCAAGAATGGGCAGACCAGCACCTTGCTCTCTTCAATGATTACTATCGCAGGGTAGAAATGATGCTCTTCCAGTCGCAAAATATCGATTTATCCAGTATCGGAACAGAGTAAGGCATGATTCTTGAGCAGCCGTCGTTTTGGTTGCGCTGGCTCTTTCCTAAGGCGATTTGGCGCATGGACAAGAACGAGCGTTCGGTATATCTGACGTTCGATGACGGCCCCATCCCTGAATCCACGCCGTTCATCCTCGAGACACTGGCCCACTACGACATCAAAGCCACCTTCTTTATGGTGGGTGACAATGTTCGCAAATACCCTGACCTCTTCCATCAAATCGTAGAGGCGGGGCATCAGGTGGGCAACCACACATTCAATCACTTAGGCGCGTTCAAGCACTGGGCCACGACCTATATCATCAACACGTTCAAGGCCAATGAGTTGATACACGCCCACTTGTTTCGTCCGCCTCACGGTGTGATGCGTTGGAGTGAATACTACTGGCTGCGGAAAGAGTTTAAGATTGTGATGTGGGATTTGGTGACGCGCGACTACTCGAAATGGATGACCGCTGAGGACGTGGTCAACAATGTGAAGCAATATGCGCGCAACGGTTCCATCATCACCTTTCACGACTCGCTAAAGAGTATCGACAAACTGATTACGGCATTGCCCGAGAGCATCGAATGGCTGAAAAGCGAGGGATATGAATTTAAGGTGTTTGAGTAAGGTGAGGGGTAAGGGGTGAGAGGTGAGAGGTAAGAGGTATGCTTAGAACACTAAACCATAAACCATAAGAATGGCAGTAATCCAATCAGAACAGATAAAAGCCGAGGCGAAAAACCTCGGCTTTTCTGCCTGCGGCATTGCACGGGCAGAGCCTGTGGATGCTGCCACCGCTGATGAATTCCGCCAATGGATAGCGCGTGGCGGTCATGCCGGCATGGACTATATGGAACGGCACACCGACATGCGTTTGGACCCTCGCCTGCTCATGCCTGGAGTGAAGAGCATCATCAGTGTGGCGTTCAACTATGCCCCCCGCGAACGCATACCCAAAGGCGAACCCCAATTGGCCGTGTATGCCTACGGACAAGACTACCATGACGTGGTTCGCCAGCGCTTGCATCAGTTGGCCGCAGCCATGGGGATAACACAATACCGTGCTTTCTGCGACAGTGCCCCTGTGTTGGAACGTTATTGGGCGGTGCAGGCCGGTCTGGGTTGGCAAGGACGCAACCAGCAACTCATCATCCCCCATGCCGGCAGTATGTTTTTCTTAGGCGAATTGTTTGTAGAAGAGGAATGCGACCACTTCGACCATCCTATGCCCTCGCGTTGCGGCCGTTGCCATGCCTGCCTCGACGCCTGCCCTACCGGAGCCATCACGCTGGACGAGAAAGCGTGTCCGCAGTTCGACGCCCATCGTTGTCTGTCGTATCAAACCATCGAAAACCGCGGTGACATCCCGTCAGACATCGCTGCCAAGATGGGCAACACCATCTATGGTTGCGACCGCTGCCAGGATGCTTGTCCCTGGAACCGTTTCGCCACCCCCACCGAAGAGCCGTTGCTCCAACCCAAGCCCGAACTGATGATGATGACCCGTGAACGCTGGTCGTCGCTCACCATAGAAGAATACCGCGCCCTCTTCAAGGGCAGTGCCGTGAAGAGGGCGAAATATGAGGGGTTGATGAGAAATATAGGGGTAAGGGGTAAGGGGTAAGGGGTGAGAGGTGAGAGGTGAGAGATGTGATTATTCTCCACGATATTCTTGGACATCGCTGTCGCCGGGGAAGAAGCGGAGACCGACACATTGTGTGGCATCCGCCTTGTAGGCTTTCCATTCCACCTGATCCCATTTGATTTGGTCAGTGCTCTGTGCCACAGGCACATGAGGAATGAGCGAACCGTCGCGCACGAGGATGACGCAGGGGATGTCGCCCGCCTGAATGGTATGGTAACCGGGAGAATAGACCTGCCCGGTCTGATAATCAATCCATTTGCCCTTGCCGCCTCCCATGACATCTTCGCCGAACGAAGGCAGATAGACCATTCGTTCATTTCCTGACTCCATCAGTGGCGCCACCAGGATTTGCGAACCGTACATATATTGGTCTTCGCAATACCATGCGCCAGCGTCGTGCGGGAACTCAACGAACATCGCCCTCACCATGGGCAGACCGCGGTTGGAACAGTCCTTGGCCTGTGCATAGACGTAGGGCATCAACTGGTATTTCATCTCTGCACTCTTCCGGAAAGCATCGGTGAACGACTCGCTGATGAGCCACGGTTCGGTGGGAGGCGCACCATGGGCACGCGTGTGCGATGAGAGGAAACCGAAAGGCAGCCAACGGCGGTAGATATCCTCAGGCGAGGCCGTGACGAATCCGCCCATGTCGTGGCTCCAGAACGAGAAGCCGCTCAGTCCGAAACTTAGTCCGCCACGCAAGTCGCCCATCATACCCGTGTTGTTGGTGGCAGCATCACCGCCCCAGTGCAAGGGATAGCGCTGCGACCCTGCCCATGCCGATCGGGCCCAGATGACGCCCTCGCCGTTGTTGGTGCGATTGATGACCTCCCAAAGTGCTTTGTTATATCGCAGGGGGTAGAGATTATGCTCATAGAGACCCGTCTTACCCGACGCATAAAGGCCGTTGAGGGGAGCCGCTTCGCCGAAATCGCATTTGATGGTAGCCACACCCTGTCGCAGCAGTCCGTCGATTTTACTCTGATACCAGCCTACGGTCGTGGGGTTGGAGAGGTCGAGCACCGCATCCTCGTAGGGCATGCCGCCCATGGCATTCTTCACGTGCATGCCACCCTCCACAATCTCATGGAAGTAGCGGTTTTTCGGCGTGAAATAAGGCAGTTGCCACAGACAGACATGGAACCCGTCTTTCTTCATCTGTGAGAGCATGGCACGGGGGTTGGAGAAACGGTCTTTAGCAAACTCATAGTCGCACTGCCAGTCAACGCCGAACCATCCCGTGTCGAAGTGGATGACATCACACGGTATCTTATGGGCACGCAACTGTTTAGCCACTTCCAGTCCCTCGGTCTGCGAGAAATAGGTGATACGGCTCATCCATGTGCCGAACGTCCACAGCGGCAGCATCGGGCTCTTGCCCGTCACCTCCGTATATTCGTCGAGGATATCTTTCGGTTCTCCGAAGAAGATGAAGAAGTCCATCGTCTCGTCGGCCATGAACAAGCGGTCGGCACCGATATACGATGCGCCGAAGTCGGCTGTGACGGGTGCGCTCGTGTGCATGAAGATGCCGTAGCCGCGGTTGCTGAAGAAGAACGGCACGGGTTTGTACATGCCGTCGGTCTCGGGTCCTTGCGGGTCGGTGACGAAGAGTTGCACTTTCTGTCCCACCTTATTTAAAGACGTGAACGACTCGCCGCAACCGTAGATACGCTCACCAGGCGACAGGAGGAACACCGGGTTGATGCTGCGTGAGTTGTCGCTACCGCGTTTGATAAAGTTGAAGGGGATGAGTTTCACCTGTGTGGAGTCGTTATCAATGAGCGCACGAGTCTGCGTCATGATTTTCCCGTTGGCATCGCGGAGGATGATGCGCCATGGATATTTCTGCAGTTCCACGCTTCCGTAGTCGCTCTGATAGACCACCGCCCGGCCGTTGTCCGACGTGCGCCATGAGTAGTCGGTCTTCGGCACACCATTGAACATGGGGTCGATGTCATCCTCGTTTTTCGGTTCGATGGGTGTGGTGAGCATGGTGATGCGGACGGTGCGCGGTGACACCTGACGAACTTGAATCTTCAGGTTGGGGTCGTTGTCGTAAGCCGCATTGGGAAAGTCAAGCATCTGCAGCCTTTGCGGCCAATAGCCATTGAGGTTGAACGCCTGTCGGGGTGCCAACCGGTACCGTTTCCAGTTGACCAGTCCTTCACCTTTAGCCGCATCGAACGACACGAGACTGTCGGCGAAGAAATAGGTGTTCGACAAGTCGCTGAAGTCAGCCGACAAATCCTTCGGCTGTGCCTGCAGATACTGGATGCCCCCGTTGGTCTGTATTTGCGCGGTGGCCGCCACTGCAGAGAAGAGCAAGGCTCCAAGAATCGATTTTTTCATGTTTTAGCAATGGTTTTTAGGGGTGAGAGGTAAGAGGTAAGAGGTAAGAGATATGAGGTGTGAGGTGAGAGATATGGGGT
>CAMJFC010000071.1 GCA_946404865.1 uncultured Prevotellaceae bacterium | reverse complement strand
TTTTACGAGCGTGAGTACCTTCGGACGCAGTCCAAAGACGATTAAGCGAGCTAAAACGCAAATTTATTTGCAGTTTTACGAGCGTGAGTACCTTCGGACGCAGTCCAAAGACGATTAAGCGAGCTAAATACCCCGCAAGTAGGGACGCAGCGTGCTGCGTCCGCAATCTATTCTAAGGAATTTAGGAATCAAGGAAAAAGCCGGCAAGCCGGCTCAAAAATGTTGTTCAATGTTGTTCTCGTTGTTTCTTTTTTGGAGACAACTCTGAACAACACGGAACAACTATGCCTTCGGTATGATAGGATGTCTGCGACGCCACATGAATTTGCACAAATTACCCATAAATTTTTCCATAAATTATATTTTTGACTCATTCGTGGGCATTCGTGTTACGCCGTAGGCAAAAACATCTATAAAATTCTGAATAATTTGAACTTAATTTGAATAATTTCCACGCGGAGCGTGCCAAATCCTTTCACGCCGCGTGAAAGCCTTGGCATGTTGATGCACGCTTCGCGTGGATATTTAACAAATTTGATTCGAAAATGGCTCAAATATGACCAATACGCTGAAGCATGGTGGATGTCTGCGACGCTATACGAATTTGCACAAATTACCCACGAATTTTTCCATGAATAATCATTTATGACTCATTCGTGGTCATTTACGGACATTCGTGTTACGCCGTAGGCATATCCATGGCGCCGTAGGCATATCATTGTTTTTTCGAAATTCTCTACATTTTTTTTGGATATAATAAATAAAAGGTGTAATTTTGTACGAAAATCACAAACCTTAAACCTCAAATGGAAATAATCATAGGAAGAGAAAAAGCTACAGCAGAGGGTCAACCGGCTGGGCGATTGGAATTAACGGTCAACGGCAAGAAATCTTATTTTGGCGCATACTCAAGTGTTGACAGACATGTGAGCGGTCTGCATTGTACCCTGACGGTGAATAACGACGGCACGATGGTACTCAAAAACTTGAAGATGGAAAACTATACATACGTCAACGGCAACCCGGTGCATAGCAAGGTGGTCACGATGAACGACACGGTGGTGCTCGGCGGAGGCGGTTATGTGCTTCCCTGGGATGCCATCAGACCCCTGCTCCCCAAACAGGCGGATGTCAGACACCTGAAGAAAGTGTTTGAAGATTACGAGCAGGGCATGGAGACCATACAAAAACAACAGCAACGACAAGTCGCATTTAGAACTGTGATAGGTGTCTTCTCCACGCTTGCCATCGCACTCGGCATTGTGCTGGGCACACAAGGCGGATTCAGTGGGAGCAAAAGCGCTATTACCTTGCCGCTTTATGGCATCGTCATCATTGCTAATGTTTATTTTGCTATAAAAGCGTTCAAGGATGACCGTACGGAAAGAATTAGAGAACTGAAGAGACGTTTCCAAAACGACTGTGTCTGTCCGGGCACCAACGGCCAGCCCTGTGGTCAGTACTTCGGTGGCTACGGCTTTTATAACAACATTCCGACCGTTTGTCCCAAATGTAAGGCCACTTTGTTGAAGTAGAAACATTCAACATTCATCCAGAAACCTCCACACTTCGTGTAAGATGCTTTGAAAAACTTGCAAACAGGCTGAAATCACACTATCTTTGCATCAGAAATCAATCAAATAATCATTTAAAAACCATTCATTATGAATACCGACAATCAAACCCAGTATCAATCCGGCGACACACAGTTGCAAAGTGAAAATACCGTACCGGCTGCCGCACCACAAGGCGGGAGCAGGTGGAAACTCATCTCCATGGGCGGTGCCGCTGGCATCCTCGTGGGTGCTGGTGCACTCTATGCTGGCACTGCCGTAGCAGGCAACAAATCCAGTGATGATGCGCTCGATGTGGAC
The DNA here is from genome assembly GCA_946404865.1 of uncultured Prevotellaceae bacterium. Classification (GTDB taxonomy): domain Bacteria; phylum Bacteroidota; class Bacteroidia; order Bacteroidales; family Bacteroidaceae; genus Prevotella. Next base: position 13,163 of record CAMJFC010000071.1, on the reverse strand, counting down.
CTCGAAAAAGATGACGTGGTGACACTCGATGCCGAGAGCGGTGCTGTTTCCGATGCTGTTGATGTCCAGGCCGATTCTGTCATACAAAACGCTCAAGTGGCTGCCGATGCCGCTCAAGTGGCCGTGGACGACCCGGCTCAGGCTGATAATATGATTGCCCAAACGGCTACAACTGCCGGCGGCACCACTGTTAATGTGAATGTCACTATCGGCGATCAAGAAACTGCCCGGGAAGCCCAACCCGTGGTGGCTGAGAACAAGGCCGTGCTCTATTCGGAGGTAGGCCACGTGGAAATCTATTCCGAGGCGCCCATCGCACATGGTGTGGACGATTCCATGACGTTCAGCGAGGCCTTTGCCGCTGCACGTGAAGAGGTGGGTCCCGGTGGTGTGTTCCATTACCGTGGTGGCGACTACGGCACCTATTATGCCGAGGAGTGGCAGGCCATGTCGAAAGAGGAGCATGAGATGTATGCCGACAGCGTACACCCCGAAGTGCCCGTGGATAAAGTGGATGTGCCCGTGGACAACCCTAACGACATCACCATCAACATCCATGTCAATGGCAATGATATCCACACGGTCGTGGAGGATCATCCGATCGAACCCCAAGTTGAAATCGCATCGAATCCGGAACCCGAAATCAATACGGCTTTCGAGTCAACCGGAGAAGGAGAAGGGGTGGAGGTGACTTTCGAGGGATATGAGCAGATGGCCACTCCCGATGGTGATGAAGTCGGTGTGCTCGGACTGACTGTCGATGGTCAGGAAGTAGCCTTCGTGGATATGGATGGTGACAACCAGTTCGACTATGCCATCGCTGACGTGGATGGCGACGGTGAGATACAGCAAGGCGAGGTCATCGACCTCAGCACAGGCGAGGAAGTGGACCTCAATTCGCTCCAGATGGATGGTATGGAAGACCCCACACTCACGGCTGACGCCGGCGACATCGACCTTGGCAGTGACTTCATCAACGACGCTGATGTCCAATTAGGGTAAAACACATTGAAACTATGACAAAAATCGTAACTGTCGTTTGTCAGCGTTGTGGTCAGAAACTGAACGTCAAAGGAGCCGACAATGCGACCTCAGGGACGGTCACTTGTCCCAAGTGCAGCAATAAACTGCGTGTCACCTTCCCCGCCATGAATGGCGGTGGGGGTGATGCTGCAGCGAATGCCCCGTTTGAGGACAAAACCGTCTATGACAAAACCATTTATGACAAAGACAAGGACCCGCAAGCAGCGCAACAGCCGCAACCGTCGGGTCAGGGTGCAGATGAGACCGAACTGCCGCCAATGTCTGGCATTCAAAACCCGGGACTCATCCTGTTTAATGGACAACCGCTGAGAAATACGAAAGGTGAACTGAATCGTTTGTTGGTGGGACAGAATATCATCGGGCGCGCCGACCCCTCTTCACCTGCCAATATGCAGATACCCACACGCGATGTCTATTGCAGCCGGCAGCAAGCCATCATCACCGTGCTGAGGATGAACAACGGGAGTCTGCGCACCTTCATCCGTAACTATAAGAATAAAAACAAGACATGGATCAACAATGTGTTGTTGCAAGACGGTGAAGAGATAGAACTCAAAAACGGCGATTGCATCAAACTGGCAGACACCATCGTCTATTTCGTTGACCAATGACTTACGGGCAACGACCGGTGGTCACGGAGTCATGCAATTTGATTCTTGAACCATGGTGTCTTTGCCTTGAACCATATTCATACCCCCGACACCCATGATTATTAAAATAGCAACACCACAGACCATACACGAACTGGGCAACCGCACCAACCAAGAGGATGCCCTCTATCCCAACGTAGGCGAAGCCGGACAGGACGCCCGAGTATTTATCGTGTGCGATGGTATGGGCGGACACGAAAAAGGCGAGGTGGCCAGCAATACCGTTTGCGAGGCGGTGGCCGGTTATCTGAAAGAACATTTCATGCCCGAACAGTTGTTGGAGGACAAAACGCTGCTTAATGCCATCGACACGGCCTATCTGGCTCTTGACAATAAGGATGACGGGTCGCCAAAGAAAATGGGAACCACCTTCACCTTTGTCGGTTTGCACAAGGGCGGGGTCACTGTGGCTTATATCGGCGACAGCCGCGTCTATCATATTCGCCCGCAAAACGGCCGTGTGTGCATGCAGACTCGCGACCACTCGCTCGTGTATGACCTCTACCAGGCTGGTGAAATCTCGTTCGAAGAGATGGCTACCCATCCCCGCAAGAACATCATCACCAAGGCGATGCAGCCGGGAGGCGACTATCGCGTGCTGCCCGATTTCGTGCATATCACCGATGTGCAGGCGGGCGACTATTTCTATCTGTGCAGCGACGGAATGCTGGAACAGATGTCGAACGAGCAACTGACGGGGATTTTTGCCGCAGCCACTTCCGACGAGGAGAAAGCCAAAGCACTGGTTGATGCGACAGCCGGCAACAATGATAACCATACGGCCATCTTCTTCCGTGTGGAGTCGGTGACGCCCGAACCCAGCGATGGCGCCTTGTTCGTCAATGACGAAGACACCTCGAGAAGCAATGCGGTGAATATCAAACCCATTGTGATGGATGTGGAACTGGATGACAGTTCCGCAGCCCCCCCCTCGGCCATACCGCCTGCTTATCCTCCGTCCTATCCTCAGCAGTCGGGCTCTCGTCCCCCCTCTTATCCGACTGTTCCCCAAGCCGCTCCTAACGTAAATCTCCAGACTCCGTCCCGCACACCCAATCGCAGTTCCATCAATCCTCTTTATTATGTGGCAGGTGTCGTGGTGCTCGCTATCGTCGCTTATCTGCTGGTGAGCGTGTTCAAAGGCTCTTCCGACGACCAGAAACCGCCTCAAAAAGAAGAGGTAAAAGCGGTTCCTAATCCCACTGGTGACAGCAAGATAGATGTCGTTGAGATGGAGAATGCTGACAATGCCCAGCAAAATGCCACATCGGATGGAGGTATCAATATTTCTTTCGAGGAATATATGAAATTGATGGAGGACAAACCCATTGAGTTGATGGGTAAATGGTATATCTGTCAAAAAGGGGAGTGGTATTCCTTTGATAAAAAGGTGATGAAACCCGGCAAAAAGGTCGGTGAGAAGGAACAGGAAGATTTACAAGATGCCATGCGTGGGAAATGGGAAAAAGAGCGCACTGCGCCTTCGGAGTCCAATGCGTCTGGCGCTTCTTCGTCTCCGGAGACTGACCATAAGAGTGCGACTGATGTGGTCAATGCGATTGACGCGGCCTCTCCTAATGTCTCTCCAAGTGCTTCTCCCAATGCCTCTCCCAATGCTTCTTCCGCCACAGAGCCGTCCAAGCCGCAGACAGGAAAAAGCAACAATGCGCCCCGCGTACCCTTTAAGCACAACAAATAAGAAATTTGTGCGTGTCTAAATGTCTGCGACGCTACACAAATTTGCACAAATTGCCCACGAATTTTTCCATGAATAATATTTATGACTCATTCATGGATATTCGTGGGCATTCGTGTTATGCCGTAGGCAAATGGATTTTGAATAATTTGAACTGAATTTGAAAAATTTCCACGCGGAGCGTGTCAAACCCTTTCACGGCGTTCAGTTCTTGATTCTTACTTCCCTGCCACGCTCCCAGATGCTTTGGTAACCCACACGGTTGAGGGCACCCAGTTCTGGGCGGTCAGCATATCTGCCGGTTGCTCCCATCGGACTGTTGTCGAGGTCGTGGATGTGCTCCGGCTGACGTATCTTGCGCAACTCCTCTTCAATTTTGAGGTTACGCCCACGCACCTCACCCTCATGGGCTGCAGCTGCCACAGCCGCTTCCAACGCCAACTCATGTTCGTGCGCTTGCTCATCGTACAATTCCTGAAGGATTTCCTGTTCATCGTAGTCATCGTTGATGGCCTTGAAGAATGCCTCCTCATCCTCCCATGAGCGTTGAGGCTTGGCATTGCGCATCCTGGCCACCAACCTTTCGCGCTGCGTGAGTTGGTATCCTTCAGACTGTGCCTGTCCCTCCGCGTTTCCTGGTGTCTCAGTTTGTGCCTCAATTTGTGTCACCGCCTGAGTCGAAGTTGGTGCCGCCGTCTGTGGTTGCGGCTCCTCTTTTGTCTGTTCTGCAAGTGAAGCCTCTTGCACTTCACTCTGTTTTTTGAGTTCTTTTGTTTCCATCGTTTTTTTGTGTTTGAAATGTTTGAAAAGAGTGTTGCAAAGGTAATATCCAATGTGGCTCGTGAATTCGGTATCCGTTAAATCGTCTGAATGGCCGTTTCCTGACGTTTTTCATCGGTGATGGGGTGGGAGGGCGCTATCTGACTGAATCGTAGCGTAACAAGCAAATAATAAGGCAATTATCTAAAGCGTAGAATGAAATATTTATAAAAACTTTATATTTTATTTATATTTTGTTGGTTTTGTGTGTATCTTTGCAGTGCCAATCTGAAAGAATCCAACTCAAAACGATTTCTAATTACCATGAGAACACAAAATGAATTTCACGAAGAGCGTGACAAAGATTTATGGCACACCTACCTGCAAGTGTGCGAGAATGAAATGTATTCCAATGGCATGGATGCCGTGCGGCGGTCGGTGCAACATGAGGCACCACGGTTTTATGTGAGCGACGAGCGTGCTGTGCGTGTCTTGTCGTGGATGATGAACGGCGATGAGCGCATGGAGCGGATGATGCCCAAACGTCGAGAGATGTTTCATGAGATTTACCGTCGTACCATGGCGTTGAGGGCGCAACACCCTGGCTCTTCCTTGACGGAATTGGTGCGGCGTGTGGTTTGCCGCCCCGCCCCTGAATATTATCTGACCCCTAAGAGTGGTTATATGATACTCAGGCAGATGCGCCGCCGGCGCCGCAGTGAAAAAATGAAGCAGTTGCTGGTTCATGTGAAAAGACTGCAAAATAATTTGGAGGATTGAAAACTTCTTCGTACCTTTGCACTGCGATTAAACTAAGCAATTGCACAAGGCATTCGACGGCAAGCGTGCCGCTACGAGTGCCTTACTTTGTTTTAAAGGGAGTTAAGTGGGGAGTTAAATGAGGAGTTTGATGGGGAGTTATTCTAAAAATCCGACAATATGAAAAAAACTATTTTAACCGTTATTCTTGTGTCCTTTGCCCTTATCGGCATGGCGCAAAACAATGTAGAAAAACAAGTACAGCGCATACGTGCCTTTTATCAAGAGGTGACGGAGATGGCGCGTCAGGGCTACAGTACCGAGAATCCCATCGGCACCGCCGTCATCGACCAGATAGCCACCTATAGTGCTGTCGGGTTTAAAAAAGGAAAGATGGAAATCTTCACCTATCTGTGGGATGGCGAAGACTTCGACAGCGACCAGTTCAATACGCAGCAGGTGGTGATGATCCGCCAGACGTTCCAACGCGGTGTTTGGGAGCATTATCAAGAATTTCTCTACGACCCCGACACGGGCGAGACGCTCTTCTGCTATTTCCACGACATGGACGACTCTGGTGAGTTTGTCGACCAGCGTTTCTATTTCTCAAAAGGCAAATTGATCAAGGCCTTGCCAGCATCATCGGCCTCCAAGGCCAAGAAAGCCCTCAACATCGCCAAATACCTGAAGGACTTCGGCCGCTCCGTGTTTGAAGACACCTCCTTGGAATTGGATTGACGGCCAATCCCTGAAAAAGTCACAAGGCGAGACGGAGGCCAAAGAAATTGGCTTTAAGACTCGTGTCATATCCGATGCGGTTTGACACTCTGCAACCTTTTTCGCTGCAATTCCATGCGCCGCCACGAAGCACATGTTCTTTCGACCCGGTTCTGTTGCATGGGTCTGAGGTGGGCGAACGTTGGTAGTAGTCCTTGTCATACCCGTCTTGGCAGCACTCCCACACATTACCGCTCATGTCGAACAGTCCCAACTCGTTGGGTTCTTTTTGAGCGACAGCGTGGGTTTGCTCTCTACTGTTTCCTTGATGGTCACCCAGGGTTGCACCATGTCCGTACCAACTGACCGACGGCAAATAGTTTCCACCGGCAAACACCTGGTCCAAGCTCTGATTTCCCCCTCTTGCCGCATATTCCCATTCCGCTTCTGTGGGAAGGCGGAACGAGTGTCCTTGCGGTCTTTGTCCTTCCGTCGCTTCGTTCAGCCTGCGGATGAAAGTCTGGCAGTCATTCCACGTTATACTTTCCACCGGTTTGTCATCGCCTCGGAATTCGGATGGATTATTGCCTGTCACGGCATACCATAATGCCTGTGTTACTTCTGTTTTGCCGATATAAAAATCTCTGATGTTCACCGCATGTGGAGGAAATTCATCTTCATCGGGCTCGATTTGTTCGTCTGTCGCTCCCATGGTAAATTTGCCCCCCTTCACAGGAATCATTTGAAATACTACACCATTGACGGCGAAAGTGAGCCCGTCTGACGCAGTTGCAGCGGCCGACTCTTCCCCGGTGTCCCCACGTTCTTGTCTGTTGGAAGAAGAGGACGTCGGACTTTCATACGGATTTGTTCCTTCTGATTCGGCGATAGGGTAGGTGTCTTGATGGCTCTTGTTGCTTATTGCCAATATGATACCAATGACAACTAACAATCCAACAGCGATGCCTCCACCTATCCAGCGTATTTTATTCGTCTGTGGCTTAATGACAGGGGGCACTGTTTCTTCGACATGAACATCGAGCGCTTGTGTGTGGGTATCTCCCCCGCTAATAGGAGACTCATTCAGTAAAGCACGCATCTCGTCCACATTTTGTGGACGCTTCCGTGGCGAAGGATTCATCATCCTGGAAATGGCTCTTTGCATCTGACGGCTTGTTCCGGCAGGATAACTGAACATCCTGCTGTCATCAGCCGTGTCATCGGGGTCTATCTCTGGAGGACGTTGTGCCGTGAGCAGGTTAAAGAGTGTGGCACCGATGGCATAGAAGTCGGTCCATGGCCCAATGCTCTTCGTTCGTTGTCCCTCTTGTTCTATGGGGGCATAGCCTGGTGTGAATGCCATTCCTGAGGCGGAAAGTGATGTGCGTTCCATCGCGCTCATCTGCTTTGATGCACCGAAGTCGATGAGAGTGCATTTCCCTTTCGCGTCAATCATGATATTGCCCGGTTTGATATCGAGGTGGTAGAGTCCGGCCCCATGTACGGCGTCTAAAGCGGAAAAGAGTTGTCGGGCCACTTCTCTCACCTCATTCTCCCGCAAAGGTCCTCGTTTCACCTTGTCGGCGAGTGATTCGCCGTCAATCAGTTCCATGACATAATACGATGTGCCATGGCAGTCGAAAAGGTCACTCACCTTTACGATATGTTCATGGTGAAGGGTGAACAAGCGATGCGCCTCGCGACGAAATTTGTCAAGTTGAGCTTGGAAACTATTGCTGTTGACCACATTGCTTACCACGACGGTAGTGTGGTCGGCAGCACGATGGTTGGTGCCTCGCATAAAAAATTCTTTCACCGCCACACGACTGTTGAAGTGTGTGTCTACAGCCTCATAAGTGTTGCCAAAACCACCCGATGCCAAGTAGCGTGTGATATGATACCTGTTACTAAGCAATGTGCCTATTGGTAGCATTTCCGTTGAGTCCATATCTTAATGCTTAATGATTCTAATTCTAAAGTTACTCTTCATCTTTAGGATTCCTCACCGCCTTCGTGGTCATTGGTATCCTCAGGAAGGCTGTGACCAATAAAATGGTAACCGTTTCATGTTGTCGGGTCCATCATTTCATCTGCAAATATACGACATTTTTTTCATACTGTGTCAAATCATATGAATTTCTGTCCCCACTTTTGCCTCGACACCATCATTTTTTCGTGGATTCCTCCGTGTGGCACCTAAAATTGGGGCTTGTTTTTATGAAATGATGTTTTTTTATGCACTTTTCGTGTCAGAATGATATGCGTTTGCAGAAAAATGTATAATTTTGCAACCGTTTTCAAAATTATATCGAATAGCATAGAATATTATGTCTGAGCATCAAATTTTAGTGGGAGCCAAAATCAAGGGCGTAAGAGAATCGAAAAACCTGACTGTGGAGGAGATTGCCGAGCGCAGCGGACTGTCAGTAGAACAGATTAACTCCATCGAAAATGACACCAACCTGCCATCGCTCGGGCCGCTCATCAAAGTGGCACGCGCGCTGGGTGTGCGTCTCGGTACATTCCTCGATGACAGCGACTCATTGGGGCCCGTCGTCACACGGGCTGAAGACCGTGAGCGCGATAGCAGTATCAGTTTCTCTAACGGCGCCATGGACGCACGCAAACACATGGAGTACCATCCGCTGGCACAGCAGAAGACGGGACGCCACATGGAGCCTTTTATCATCGACATCCATCCGTCAGAGAACCGCGACTTCCAACTCTCCGCTCACGAAGGTGAGGAGTTCATCTATGTGATGGAAGGTGAGGTAGAGATTGACTATGGCAAGGAGAAATACACCCTGAGTGAGGGCGACAGCATCTTCTACGACTCCATCGTCAAGCACCACATCCACGGCGCACCCGGCAAGGCCGCCAAAATCCTCGCCGTAGTATATATCCCGTTTTAGAGGTAAGCGGTAAGAGGTAAGAGGAGTTATTTGGGGCAGGGGGCAAGAGATTACTCAATCAATAGACTATTGTCCAAACTCCCAGACTCCCAGACTCCCAAACTCCCAATAATTGGACTATTGTCTTCACTCCTTCACTCCTCACTCCTTCACTCCCAATAATTGTACTATTGTCCAAACTCCCAAACTTCCAAACTCCCAAACTCCTAAACTCCCAAAAGAACATCCTCCCCAACTCCCCAAACAACATTCTCCCAAAGAACATCCTCCCAACAAATGGAACAACTTTTCGAACGTACCCTCGGTGACTGGCTCGAATATTGGGCCGAGAAAACCCCCGACAAAGAATATATCGTCTATTCCGACCGCGACCTCCGTTTCACATGGAGCAAGTTCAATGAGCGTGTCGACAACCTGGCCAAAGGACTCATCGCCATCGGCGTGAAAAAAGGGTCGAACGTAGGCATCTGGGCCACCAATGTGCCCGACTGGCTCACGTTCCTCTATGCCACCGCCAAAATCGGCGCCGTGCTCGTCACGGTCAACACCAACTACAAACAGGCCGAGTTGGAGTATCTCTGCAAGGACTCCGACATGCACACCCTCTGCATCACCGACGGCACATGGGAGTGCGACTATGTGGATATGACCTACAAGATGCTGCCCGAACTGCGTGAGTGCGAGCGTGGCCACCTCAACAGCAAGCGGTTCCCCTACATGAAGAATGTGGTGTTCATCGGCATGGAGAAATACCGCGGCATGTACAACACTGCCGAACTGCTCCTCCTCGGACAGAACATCGACGACGAGGAACTCGACACAATGAAGCGCAATGTGAACTGCCACGATGTGGTCAACATGCAATACACCTCTGGCACCACGGGATTCCCCAAGGGCGTGATGCTCACACATTACAATATCTCCAACGACGGCTTTATCACGGGCGAGAACATGGAGTTCACGCAAGACGACAAGTTGTGCGTCTGCGTGCCGCTCTTCCACTGTTTCGGCGTGGTGCTCGCCACGATGAACTGCCTCACACACGGATGCACCGAGGTGATGGTCGAGAAGTTCGACCCGCTCGTTGTGCTGGCATCCATCCATAAAGAGCGGTGTACGGCCGTCTATGGCGTGCCCACGATGTTCATTGCCGAACTCAACCATCCCATGTTCTCGATGTTCGACATGAGTTGTCTGCGCACGGGCATCATGGCGGGCAGCCTTTGTCCTGTGGAACTGATGAAGCAGGTGTCGGAGAAGATGTACATGACCATCACCAGCGTCTATGGACTGACGGAGAGCTCACCGGGCATGACGCAGTCGAACATCCACGACACGTTCGAGCAGCGCTGCACCACCGTGGGCCGCGACTTCCCCTTTGTTGAAGTCAAGGTGCTCGACCCGGAGACGGGCGAGGAGTGTCCTGTGGGTGTGCAAGGCGAGATGTGCTGCCGGGGGTTCAATGTGATGAAAGGCTATTATAAGAATCCTGAGGCCACAGCCGAGGTGATCGACAAAAACGGTTTCCTGCACTCCGGCGATCTCGGCGTGAAGGACGAGCAGGGTTATTACCGCATCACGGGCCGCATCAAGGATATGATTATTCGTGGCGGTGAGAATGTCTATCCGCGCGAGATTGAGGAGTTCCTCTACCACATGCCCGGCATCAAGGACGTGCAGGTGGCCGCCGTGCCGTCGAAGAAGTACGGTGAAGAGGTGGGTGCCTTCATCATCCTCAACGAGGGTGTGAAGATGGAACCCGAAGATGTGCGCGACTTCTGCAAAGGCAAAATCGCACGTTACAAGACACCCAAATACGTGTTTTTCGTAGATGAGTTCCCCCTCACCGGCTCCGGGAAAATTCAGAAATTCAAACTCAAGGAAATGAGCCTGAAACTCTGCGAACAGATGGGTATCGAGGTGATATAATCAAGTAGTAAAGTAGTTATAGTAGTTAAGTAGTTAAGTAGTTGACTGCTTCATTTCTTCTTGTCCTCCAAAAAACGGCGTTTCTTGGCACTCATGGGACGCGCCTCTTTCGCGGCCTTCGCAGCGGCGCGCGCCTCATTCTCCGCCTTGCGTTTCTTGGCGGCCAACTGACTTTGGCGTCGTTTTAAATCGCGGATATGTGCCTGTTCCTTCCATTTCTTTTGCCGATTCTCGCGGGCGGCCTTTTTCTGCGCTTCACGCTCTTCCACTTCCGCTTTGCGCTTCTCTTTCTCGGCTTCCAAACGGGCTGTCACTCGGGCATGATAATCGGGATTGGAGAGGATGTATTTCCGTGCTGGAAGGGCGAGGATGTCCAAGGCCAGTTTGGAGGCCTTTTTGCGGGCATAGTGCCAACTCTTGCTCGTCGCCTCACACAGCAGTGTGCCGTCTGACAACATCGCCTTCGCCCGATGCAGACCTTCTTCTGTCACCTCCATCTCAAGTGCCAGCCGCCGGCCGTCGGTTTGCCTGACAATGTCATCGGCCTGGGCCATCAGGTTGCGGTTGTGCCGCCGGTGCCCTAACAGATGGGTTGCCTCGCCGATGATGTATTTCGAGATAAACCATTGTCGCGTGTCTTCGTCGAGTGTTGTCACATAGCCATAGATGGCATACACAAAAATATGCTTATGCGACTGAATGTCGAATTGCTCGCCCGCACGGACAAACTGACGCAACTGCCAGTCGTCGAACTGCTGCTCAAGACGCTCGTTGCGGAACAGGTTGCCAAGCACGTGCTGCAATCGTTTGCCGTCGCCCATGGCATAGCGGTACAGCACTTCGCCAACCATGCCCTTGAACACATACATTCCGGCAAATACATATCGGCTGTTGCCCTTGCCCTCCTGTTCGTAGAATGAACTGTGGGTCAGTATCTCACGCAGACGGGCACGCGAAAACATTCTGCGAAGATCGTTGAATAATGGATCTTCCCATTTCTTGAAATTGTCTCGCGGATTAGGTCGTCGCTGTCGTTTCTCTTCATCCATCTGGCACGGGCAGGTGGAGTCGAACCACCTCTGTCAGAGTGGAAGCTGACATTCAGGCCCCGAAAACCTGTGTGCTGCCGTTACACTATGCCCGCAACTATTTAATAAGGTGGAGCGGGTGACGGGAGTCGAACCCGCGCCTGCGCACTGGAGGTACGCCGATCAAGATCTGAAGTCTTGCGTGCTGCCGTTACACTACACCCGCAGCCAATGATTCTACAAAATTATAAATAATTGTAAAAAACGCCCACCTTGATTTGTTAAAAAATGCTAATTGGCTGGTTTTTTTTTGCCTTCTTCTGGAAAAAACATGCCGATAGGTTTGGAGATTTCATAGAAAAATCCTAATTTTGCAAAAGATTATATATCAATTGAGGCTTTCATGCCTTGCGAGCGCGCGGAAGGGGCCACGGCTGGGGGTAGCGTTTATCTGCGTTCACAGCCCAGTTCGGAAGCAAAGGAAAAGCCGGGTGAGACGGTGCAAGGGCGGTTATCAGAAAGCATGCCTTAGTAAGCTGTATAGGGATATACAGGCAAGTTGGCACGGCTGCCGTCCATAGATAGGCACATGGTTAACGGTAGTCTCACCGACTGAAGGCATTTGTCCTCATCCCCGGAAACCGTTCTGAAAAAGGTGTGAATGCCCATAAAGACCAACTACGACGACTTATGACCTGAACACAAACAATTAACGACCCAAGAAGACTTGACATCACGCTGGCCACGGCTAAAATTCAGCCATCAGCCAATTTTTCGAAAACGCCCGTTGCTGCATTTCTGGCAACGGCGGTGTTCCTGTTCGCGTGTATATTTGTCATCTTATTCACTTCGTGCTCCCACGAGAACGACACCTCGGGTTCGCATACACCCTCCCCGATACCGGCACCGGACACCACGCCTCCCGTCATCACCCTCCACCTCTCCACGGTCGATATCACCGGCGCTGAGGAGATACGCATCAGCGGCAGTGAACTGTCTGTGGGCGGCAAGCGCGTGGCCTCGTGGACCGACAATGTGTCGAGAAACTGTCAGGTGAAGATGACCTTCGACGGCGTGGCGGTAAGCTCGGGCGACGTGCCCGGCAAGTCGTGAACGCTGACGCTCACCGTCACCGACGATGCGGGCAACAGCAGCAGCTGATCGGTCAGTCTGAAAATGAAAGAGACGTTCCCCGACATGAGCATTCTCATGCCCGAGGTGAGCGTTTTCGGTGGCGTGGAACTGCAGCTCACCGACACGCAACTGCTCATCGGCGGCGCGGTGGTGGCTGAATGGAGCGACAAGCGCACGGAAAAGTGCAAGGTGAAACTCTCGTTCAACGGCCGCGAGTTGAAGAGCGGCGACGTGCTGAGCGAGCCCGGCAAACTGACGCTCACCGTCACCAACGACCAGGGCAAGTCTTCCACAGCAGAAATCACGCTCACCAACGAGGCCGTCAGCGGCGAGGTGAGGATTGGCGACATGCAGGTGGACGCGGAGACCGACCTTCTCATCGGCTTGACCTTCGTCAGCGGCGCCACCCTTGTGAAGACGGAGATAGAGCAGGACGGGAAGCGCACAGAAATCCCCGACCCACATCACTTCACCCCCGAGTACCCCGGCACCTGTGCCATCATCTTCACCGTGAAAGGAAAGAACGGCAGTACCG